>CAMOHF010000068.1 GCA_946614685.1 uncultured Clostridia bacterium
GCTTCTCGGCGTTACCGGTTCCGGAAAGACATTTACCATGGCGAATGTCATCCAAGCCCTCGGCAAGCCGACACTGGTGCTTGCGCACAACAAAACACTTGCTGCGCAGCTGTACTCCGAATTCAAGGAGTTCTTTCCGGAGAATGCAGTCGAGTACTTTGTCTCATATTACGACTATTATCAGCCTGAGGCCTATGTGCCGCAGACCGACACCTACATCTCCAAGGATTCCTCCATCAACGATGAGATCGATAAGATGCGCCACAGCGCCACGGCTGCTCTGATCGAGCGCAGGGACGTGATCGTGGTGTCTTCCGTATCCTGTATCTACGGTATCGGTGATCCGGAGGAGTATCAGTCCATGATGCTCTCGCTTCGACCCGGGATGCAGAAGGATCGCGACGAACTGATCCATCAGCTTGTGGACATCCAGTACACCAGGAATGACACGGACTTCGCCAGAGGAAACTTCCGCGTGAAGGGAGACGTGGTGGACATCCTTCCTGTTTCCACCTTTGAAGACGGTGTCCGCGTGGAGTTCTTCGGCGATGAGATCGACAGGATCACGGAGTTTGATCCGCTCACCGGAGAGATCAAGAGAAGCCTTTCCTTTGTCGCCGTGTTCCCTGCATCGCACTATGTTGTGGCACCCGACAAACTGAAGAAGGCCATCAGCGAGATCGAGGCGGAGCTTGCCGAGCGTGTCGCCTACTTCAAGGCGCATGACAAGCTGCTTGAGGCACAGCGCATCAAGGAGCGCACGGAGTTTGACTTAGAGATGCTTCGGGAGACGGGATTTTGTTCCGGTATCGAGAACTATTCCCGCATCCTTGCGGGGCTTGCCCCGGGGGCGACTCCGAATACCCTTCTCAAATTCTTCGGCGATGATTATCTGATGATCGTCGACGAGTCTCATATGACACTGCCGCAGGTTCGAGGTATGTATGCCGGTGACCGGGCCAGAAAGACCACACTGGTGGATTACGGATTCCGACTTCCGTCCGCGCTTGATAACCGACCGCTCAATTTCGATGAGTTTGAAGATCGGCTGGATCGTATCCTCTATGTATCCGCGACACCCGGAGAGTACGAGGCTTCTCACGAGGAGCTTCGCACGGAGCAGGTGATCCGTCCGACGGGTCTTTTGGATCCGGAGGTATCGGTACGACCTGTGGAGGGACAGGTGGACGACCTCGTGAAGGAGGTCCGGAAGGAAGCCGAGGCGGGACACAAGGTTCTTGTCACCACGCTCACCAAGCGTATGGCGGAGGATCTGACCGACTATATGAGGGAGCTGGATATCAAGGTAAAATACCTGCATTCCGATATCGACACGCTGGAGCGAATCGAGATCGTCAGAGATCTTCGTATGGGCGTTTTCGATGTGCTTGTCGGTATCAACCTCTTAAGAGAGGGACTCGATATTCCGGAGATCACACTGGTCGCGATTCTGGATGCGGACAAAGAGGGCTTCCTCAGGTCCGAGACTTCACTGGTACAGACCATCGGCCGTGCCGCGAGAAATGTCGGCGGACATGTCATCATGTACGCGGATACCATCACGGATTCCATGCGCAAGGCCATCGACGAGACGAACCGCAGACGCGGCATTCAGCATGCGTACAACGAGGCGCACGGTATCACTCCCACCTCCATCAAGAAGGAGATCAGAGATATCATTTCCCTTGAGGTGGATGAGCAGGGCCGCGCGGACGAGATGGCCGCAAGACGCGAGAAGGACCGGGAGTCCATGAGCAAGAAGGAACTCACCAAGGAGATCGAGCGTCTCACCAAGCGCATGAACAAGGCGGCAGCGGAATTAGACTTCGAGCATGCCGCGATGTACCGCGACGAATTAAAAGAACTCAAGGCGCTCTACAGAGACTACGACAAGTAGCGGATTCAAATTGCTTTTACCGCTTAATTAAGCTATGATAGAAACCAAATCAAACAGGAGGTACCAAGATGGACAGAGACGAACTTATTGCAGAGATTTCCATGCGCAGAGACATCCCCATCGAAGAGGTGGAGGAAGTGATCGAGGAAGAAGACATGATCTTCGCTGAGGAGTATTATGCACACAAAAGAAAGAAAAAGATGATCACGCTTGGGGTTTTGATCGCGTTTATCGCGGGCGTGGTTGCGGCTGTGATCGTGCTTGATCGCCAGGAGAAGATCAGCATTTCCGACATTGAGGCATCCGTGAAGGACAATGTCAAGAAATACGTCGACAAAGTAAGGAACTATGAGCGAGCATAAATACATTCAGGTTTGGGGAGCCAGAGAGCACAACTTAAAAAACATCGACATCAAGATTCCCAGAGATCAGTTTGTAGTGATCACGGGGCTTTCCGGATCCGGAAAGTCATCCCTTGCATTTGATACGATTTACGCAGAAGGACAGCGAAAGTATATGGAGTCGCTGTCCTCTTATGCGCGCCAGTTTTTAGGGCTTGCGGATAAGCCGGATGTGGATAAGATCGAGGGACTCTCGCCTTCGATCTCCATCGATCAGAAGTCGACGAACCGGAATCCGAGATCCACTGTGGGAACCGTAACGGAGATTTACGATTATCTGCGACTGCTCTATGCGAGGATCGGTATTCCTCACTGTCCGCAGTGCGGAAAGGTGATCGAGCGCCAGACGGTGGATCAGATGGTGGACGAGATCATGAAGCTTCCGGAGAAGACAAAGTTTATGCTGGTAGCGCCCGTGATAAGAGGCCGAAAGGGCGAGCATACCAAACTTCTCGAGAATGCCAAAAAGAACGGATATGTCCGTGCAGTAATCGACGGGATCGAGTACAACCTGACGGAGGACGAGATCGTCCTCGACAAGAACAAAAAACACACCATCAACATTGTGGTGGATCGTCTGGTGATGAAGGAGGGTATCGCATCGAGACTTGCGGACTCCATCGAGACGGTCCTTAAAATGTCGGAGGGACTGCTCGAGGTGGATGTGATCGGTGGTGAGCCGCTTCATTTTTCCGACAGTTTCTCCTGTCCGGACTGCGGTATCAGCATCGACGAGATCGAACCGAGATCCTTCTCCTTCAACAATCCCTTCGGTGCCTGCCCCTGTTGTACGGGACTCGGTTTTAGACAGGAGTTTGACCCCGAGCTGATGATCCCGGATCCGTCGCTTACATTAAATGAAGGCGCGATCTCCGTGATGGGGTGGCAGTCTTCCGGCAAGAAGTCCGGAAAGAACAGTTATACCCATGCAATCCTGGAGGCGCTGTCCGAAGCTTACGGTTTTTCACTGGATGTTCCTTTTGAGAAACTGGACAAGAAGTCGAAGGACGTGATCCTCTACGGTACGAAGGGTAAGAAGGTCACCGTGCACTACGAAAGCCAGTGGGGACACGGTACCCACTACGTGGAGTTCGAAGGACTCGTGGACAATGTAAGAAGGCGTTATCGTGAGACTTCTGCCGAGAGCATGCGCGAGGAATATGAGGAGTACATGACGCTGACACCCTGTGAGGAGTGTCACGGAAAGCGACTCAAACCCTCGTCTCTGGCTGTGACGGTGGGCGGTGTCAATATCTTTGACCTGACGGAGATGTCGGTGGTAAAACTCGCGGCTTTTGTGGACGGACTTACACTGACGGAAAGGGAAGCCATCATCGGCAGGCAGATTCTGAAGGAGATCAGAGCACGCCTCGGATTTATGATCAACGTGGGGCTCGATTATCTGAACCTCTCGCGTCCGACGGGGACGCTCTCGGGCGGTGAAGCACAGAGAATCCGTCTTGCCACGCAGATCGGATCGGGACTGGTGGGTGTTGCTTACATCCTTGACGAGCCGAGTATCGGTCTTCATCAAAGAGACAATGACAGGCTGATCGCAGCCTTAAAGGAACTGCGAGACCTTGGCAATACGCTTCTGGTGGTGGAACACGATGAGGACACCATGCGCGCTGCGGATTACATCGTCGACATCGGGCCCGGTGCCGGATCGGCCGGCGGACATGTGGTGGCGGAGGGTACCGCTGCCGACCTGATGCGCTGCAAGAATTCCATCACAGGCGATTATCTAAGCGGAAGAAAGAAAATCCCGGTTCCCGCCGTAAGGAGAAAGCCCACAGGATACCTTACCGTGAAGGGTGCACGGGTGAACAACCTAAAGAATATCGATGTCAAGATCCCCCTCGGGGTGATGACCTGCGTGACGGGCGTATCCGGATCCGGCAAGAGTTCTCTGATCAATGAGATTCTCTATAAGCGCCTGGCCAGAGACCTAAACCGCGCGAAGGTAAAACCCGGAGATCATGACAGGATCAACGGCACGAATCAACTGGATAAGATCATCAATATCGATCAGGCGCCCATCGGAAGGACGCCCCGTTCCAACCCGGCGACCTACACCGGCGTCTTCGACCAGATCCGTGACCTCTTTGCGGGCACCAAGGATGCGAAGGCGATGGGATACAACAAGGGCAGATTCTCCTTCAATGTGTCCGGCGGACGATGCGAGGCCTGCAAGGGCGACGGTATCATCAAAATCGAGATGAACTTCCTGGCGGATGTCTATGTTCCCTGTGAGGTATGCCACGGAAGACGTTACAACCGTGAGACTCTGGAAGTGAAGTACAAGGGCAAGAGCATTTATGATGTATTGGATATGACGGTGGATGAAGCCTGTGAGTTTTTCTCGGCGGTTCCCTCGGTACTTCGAAAGATCAGTACCTTAAAGGACGTCGGGCTCGGATACATCAAGCTCGGGCAGCCGTCCACAACACTGTCGGGCGGTGAAGCGCAGCGTATCAAGCTTGCGACGGAGCTATCCAAGAGAAGTACCGGCAGGACGATCTATGTCCTGGATGAGCCGACCACCGGACTTCACTTTGCGGATGTGCACAGGCTGGTGGACATTCTGTCGCAGCTGGCGGAAGGCGGAAACACTGTGGTGGTGATCGAACACAATTTAGATGTGATCAAGACCGCCGACTACATTATCGATATGGGACCCGAAGGCGGTGAAGGCGGTGGTACGGTGATCGCAACCGGAACACCCGAAGAGATCGCCGAAGTGAAGGCGTCCTATACAGGAAAGTATTTAAAAAAATATCTCAAATAGAGAAACGGGAGGAACACTTAAAATGAATGGTTTCAGAACACTGAACGAGGCGACAGATTTATTTCAGTCCGTAAACGGGCTCGGTGGATCAAACAACATCTTTGTTGTATACAAAGATACGACACCGCAGGGCAAGGGTGCCGGTATGGGCGGTCTTGTCGGAGGCATGACATCCGCTATGAAGAGCAACGAGGATTCCATGAAGGTTTTCGGTACAATCTATGACGGACTTTTGATCAACCAGACCGAGAACGGACTTGCGATCATTCCACTGGAGCAGCCCGGCGCAAAGATGATATACAGCTTTGCCAAGATGGAAGCACATCCGGAGAAATTCGTCTTTATTCCTTACACAGCTATAGGCGGTATCACCGTGAAGAATTTCGCGCTCCTTAACAAGAAGACCCAGGCGATCAAGCTTAATGTAAACGGTACCATGATCCCGGTTTGCGCCAAGGTTTCCGATAAGGATGTTCCCTATCAGGAGGCAAACTTTGCGAAGTTCATGCAGCAGTACAAGAAAAAGTAAAATGCATCGGAAATCGTGCTTTTCTTTTAAGTAGGTGCATGATATAATATCTTTCGCGCGATGCACGCGCGGTTAACTAAAGGCTTTGCGGGATATCCCGCACAATATAGAAAACGGAGGAAATATTCATGTTAGTATCAGCTACCGAGATGCTTAAGAAAGCAAAAGAGGGACACTACGCAGTTGGTCAGTTCAACATCAACAACCTTGAGTGGACCAAGTCCATCTTACTTACCGCACAGGAGTTACAGTCTCCCGTCATCCTTGGTGTATCTGAGGGCGCAGGTAAGTACATGACCGGCTTCAAGACCGTAGCAGCTATGGTGAAGGCTATGGACGAGGAACTCGGCATCACAGTTCCCGTTGCACTTCATCTTGATCACGGTACCTATGACGGATGCTACAAGTGCATCAAGGCAGGTTTCACATCCATCATGTTCGATGGTTCTCACTATCCCATCGAGGAGAACATCGCCAAGACCAGCGAGCTCGTAAACGTAGCGCATCAGTTGGGTCTTTCCATCGAGGCTGAGGTTGGTTCCATCGGCGGCGAGGAAGACGGCGTTATCGGT
>CAMOHF010000069.1 GCA_946614685.1 uncultured Clostridia bacterium
GAGACATGAGCTACAGAAGCAACGGTTCCCTGCTCCTCTTTGAGTCCGGTGAGTCCATCACCTACGGACTTTTCAATGCGCAGGAGCGCGGAACTCTCTTCATCGGAGCCGGTGAGAAGGTATACGGCGGTATGGTTGTGGGTGAGTGCCCTCGTGCCGAGGATATCGAAGTGAATGTCTGCAAGAAAAAGCAGCTGACCAACACCCGTGCATCTGGTTCGGATGAGGCCTTAAAGCTGACACCGCCCAAGGTGTTGTCTTTGGAGCAGGCGCTTGACTTTATCGATACGGACGAGCTCTTGGAGATTACGCCTGAGAACCTTCGCATCAGAAAGAAGATTCTTGATCCGACACTTCGTATGCGTGCGAAGCGTGCAGCACAGCAAAAATAGTTTACATAAAACAGACGTTACATTTGCAAACACAGGGCGAATGTAACGTCTTTTTCGTTGCATCGAATGATTGAAAAAAGAGCGGGATTCGTGTAAAATTGTGGTACGGGGTTTTTGGTTTTTATTATGAATGGGATGACATATGGAAGTAGAAACAACTGCGCTTTCGGCGCGCGAAAAAGGCGATATTTACTGGAGAAAACTGAAGTATTACCTTCAGTCCGTGCGTGAAAAAGGAGATCAGTCCCAGGAGTCCAGGTCTCTGCAGATGTTTGCCGCAGAACTTCTTTCCGAGGATACGACAGAGCTCTCACGAAAAGTCAGGGAAGGAAGCCTTACCATCAACGGCAATGAATTTAAAAGACGGCCGCCCACGGCCACCGGAGAGGATGTCTATAAGCAAAACATTCTCCTGGTGAAGGTGTGTGCGGCTTATTTTCGTGAACTTACGCTTACGGCAAAGGATAAGGATGTGCCGAAGGAAGACCGCGTACTTGTCTCATGCTTGGAGAAACTGATTCCGGTGATGGAGCAAGCGCTTTCTGTCTGGTTTGCGGCGCACGGCGTCAGCGTAAAGACAGGAGAAAAGCTTTCGGTGAAGGATATGGATACTGCATCGGGACGGCTTTCCGCGGAGATTAAAAAGTATGAGGTTGAGGTCGAAAGCTACAGGAGTACTGTTGCAAGGTCGGTTGTGAAGGATCTGCTTTCGTCTTCCGAGGCGGAGGATACGGATGTGGAAGAAGATCCCTTCGAGGATTTGATCGCATTGCATCAGGATGCTTATCAAAAGCACCGTGACCTGATCGATCGGATATTGAAGGAGTATAAGCTTCTTTCCGAAAAACGTCGCTCCTACCGCATGGTTTTCCCGAGGCTGGTGAAGCTTGTCAGGGAGAAAGGCGGATACACTTACGCTAACAAAATCATGATCTACAAGGATGCGGCGCTCTTTTACCGTGATTACATCGAGGAGCAGTTTGTGGCCTCTCTCTGGGCGGAGAAGGGGTGTGTGAGTCTGATCCGTACGCTTCTTACGGGAGAACCGGTGGATCCGATGATCGCCAATTATATCTACGCACGCTGGAAAACAGAGGTTCCTACCTTGCCGCTCTATGAGAAAGTAAAAGATCTTCCCGGTTTTACGAGTATTTCCGAGAATCCGAATATCGATACGGAGAAGGCGGATTTCCCGGATCTTTCCGCGATCAGAGACGGCATAGCGAAACTCGAAGCATTTAAAGACGAACACGAGGAACTCTTCCGGGGACAGACGATCACAAGTATTCTGTTTGATACGGATGAACTCCCGCGCATCGCCGGCATGGCCAAGCAGCTTCGGTCGCGTATCGCGCACGGATCGAAGGAGGGTGAGTTCGACGGACTGACAAAGCGGGAACAGATCGATCTCGGAGAGGCTTGGATCCTGGCCGATTCGATGGCCAGAACCGCATATATCCTGATTGAATACAGGATCAGAAGTGAAAAGCGTACACTTGCGGACCTAGTCGCGACATTTCGTGACGAGTTCTATGAGATGGGGTACTACGCACAGGAGAGGGCATGCAGAGCCTCGCTTGAGGCCTACGGTATCAGAAGGAGACTGACAGACTAAATGTACACGGACCTTATTATACATGCTGCCAATTTGATAAACTATGCCGGGTTCATCCCGCCGAACTACGCTGAGCAGATCAGGAGAGGAGAACTCTCTGCGGTAGCAACCTACGACGGCAACGTGTCTGAGGATAAGATGGTGGGGATCTCCGTTACGGGAAGCCACGCCGGGTGGCTTGAGATCGTCTGGATCGTCCCGGGTCCTTTGTGTCGCGAAGAGGTTGACGCAGCGGATTTTTTGCGCTACGTGATGCGACGCGCGGAGAAAACAGGAAACTATATCGGTGCATTTTCGGAGATCCATGCGGATGAGCATACGAGTGCACATAGAAACATACTTCTGCTTTCGGGGATGGAACTTCGGGAGGAAAAGAACAACCTCTATGAGATCACCGTGGGCGAGCTTAAGGAGAATGATGCATTTCTTCGCGCAGCGAAGCTTTTTACATGTGTCTTCCTTGAGGACGCATCGGATGAACTGCTTACCGCTGCGGAGGACACCATGCTGGATGACGCAAGACCCGTGCCGGTTCCTCCGTATATCGACTGGGATACTTACATCGATGGGCTTTCGGTCATCTGCACTTCGGACGGACAGACCGAGGGTGTGATGCTGCTTACGGAGGAGAAGGATTATCTGGTTTTGAATCTGGCTTACAGCAAGTCTGTGAAGGCGCTTCCGGCGATGATCGCCACAGTGCAAAAAAGGGCGGCCGAGCTGTATGATCCGGAGAAGAAGATACTGCTTCCTATCGTAGGAAGCCACGCGGAACAACTTGTGCGGAAACTGGTACCTTCGGCAAGAAGAGGAACCATCATACAGGCAGTTACATGGTTTGAACCGTATGAAGCACCGAAGTCGTTGCAATTGCTGATGTCGCAGATGACAGAGTAGACGGAGAGGGGAGAAGATATGAAGATTACTGTGATCGATGCGGACAACATCCGCTTCTTTGAGAATGCCATCGGATCAAGGTATGTCGAGAGAAAGGAAAATGATCTGTTCGTCGGCGTCGTAGATGAGGATGGAGAGGCTGTTGGCGCAGGCGTTTTTTCGGGAACGCCCGAGGGCCTTTTTGTAGAGCAGATTGTGGTTACCGGACAAAAAAGAAGAAAGGGAGTCGGTTCATTTCTTCTTGAGGAGGTAAGCCGACTGGCTTCCGAAGCAGGTATGCCTTCTCTTACTGCTGTCTTTTACGGCGGAGATCGGGATAAGGGTGCGGATATTCTGCGCCACTTTTTTTCTAAAAACGGTTTTTCCGTGGAGTCTCCCTCTGCCGCACGAACGGTGTATGATATGAGGGAGGTTCTTTCCGCACCTGCATTTTCCAAGGGCAGACTTCGCCGTCCTTACCGGATCAAGACGGCAGCAGAGCTTACGGAGGAAGACAGGGAGAAGGTACGTGCTATCGAGGATCCCATGATCGATCCGGAGGAAGTAGTTTCGCTTAAGAATCGGTACGGCGGTATTTTGTTCAATAAGGATGAAGTGTGTGCTTTGCTTTATGCAGAGCCTTTTTGCGGCGGTGTGCGCATCGGATCCTTGTACGGAAACGGTGACGGCATATCGCTTTTTCCGTATCTGTTCGAGCACGCAAGGGAAATCGTTCGCCGGGAAGGAATCTCCATGGACGAACTTTACGTGGATACAGCGGGAGAGAAAACCGCACGCTTCGAGGAAATGTACCTGACGAAGCTGGGGATCCGGCCGAAGGACAGGTACAGCGGATGCGGTGCGATCAAGACTTTGGCAACCGAGCCGGATGTAGCATAAGGAGGGGATTTGGATGGACGCAAATGAAGTATTATTAAGACAGAATGAGACACAGACCTCCCTTATTCATGAAGAGGAAGAACAGCAGCAGTATGCGCTTCCGATGAACATCAAACAACTGCTTTCGGCAAATGTATCGGCACAGTCAGAGGAAGTATCCGAGGATGTATCAAAACCGATGATTGAAACGGACATGGCCGATCTCGTTCGTTCTTTTTCCGATGCTTTCGGAAAACTGCCTCTTGAATCAAAGAAAAGGCTTGCACCGGTTGCGACTTATGTCAGCAACGTGCTTTATGAAAGAGACGCTATGAACGCGCTTCTTGCGGAATTAAGGAGCCGTCCCGCGGCAAGAGATGCCGAGCAAAGAAAGGCCCAGTCAGTGCAGATTACGGAAGTCATGTTCAAGGTGGAGTACGTGGAAAACCAGCGCGCCATTTCGCTTGATATGATTAATAGTTTTCTGGAGGACTATAAGCCTGAATCCACGATGACCGGCGAAACGAAGGCTAATCATGTGATTTCCGCAGTTACTTCGTTGCTTACCGATTTTGGCGAGGTAAGTACGTCACGTCTTACGGATGCTGATCTTTATGATGTGATTCGTCGTGCAGATGCCGTGAAGGCGCTTCTTTGTAAAACCGAGGCATGTCATGAGTTTCAGACCGAGAGTGCTGTAGAGCGCGTGGAAGAGTTAAGAAAGCAATTGGTGGATAACAGCGTTCCGGAGAAGAATCAGGAGGATAACAGGGAGAAGGCAGAGCGTGAGGCGAAACTCGCAAAGCGTGCCAATACATTTAAGACGATGACATCCCATGACGAGACGAACGCTTACGCCATGTTTACCATCCCGAAGGTGAAGGATAAAGAGGCGTTTACTCTTGACAAGGAACAACGCGCCCTGATGGACGAGGCCAGCGTCAGGATGTGGCTCTTTGTATCGACGTGTGATCACCTGATTGAGAAGGAATCTGATTCCATAAGTGGGCGAATCGCCGTAAGCTTTAGGGATACTGTGCAATCTTTTTCGAGCATTATGTTTAAGTATTCTTATGATGCCGGTGAGGAGACGGTTAAGATTCTTTCTGACCGAAAGCTTTCGGAGAAGGACAAGGAAACAAAACTCGGGGAAATCCAAAATCGTATGGTGGCACTTTCCGAGAGACACGGACAGATCTGTTCCCGCATGACGGAAACCTTAAACAGAATTCGTATTATACGTAAAGATGAGTCGGTCAAGGTTGAGGATGAGATTAAACTTCGCGAGATTGCTGAAGCGGCAAAGAAGTGTGCAAGTGTTCAACCGGGGACGGAAGCATTGCTTCGTATGGAGAGCAACCTTGCCGCATCGGATGAGCGAACAGAGAAGGCGCTTGTTGTATTGGATGATCTGTACCGACTTGCGGGAGGCCTTTTTGACGAGAATGCAAAACTGAAAGTCTATGATGAGAAGCACCTCGATGATTACGGAGACGATTATCTTTTGGACGGAGTACGCCTGAACAAGCATTTTGGAAACGTGCTACATGTGGCAGATATGCAGGATCGTACCAGGGTAAGAAATATCGGCTTACGTCAGTTAGAGGTGCCGGCTGAAGAGCACGAGCAGGAGGCAACGACTGTTACCGCTACAGAAGTGAAGAAACAGACTGTAGAAAAAAGTGGATCCAAAATGTCTCAGCTTCTCGGAAAGATGGAGAAACATATCCCGGAGAAAGAGATGCAGAAGCTGGGCGACTTTTATGTGGACGGAACCAAGCACGAAGGCGTCGGAAAATGTCGTGCATGGTGGATCCGCCTGGGTCACGTATCGGACGGACAGCTTAAGAAGGCTGTTGATACCCATGTGGAACGCATGCTGCAGAGTGACAACTTAACGGATCAGGATCTTGCTGAGGCAGCAGCAAATATCGTAGCAAGCACCGGCCTTTCGGATTCGAAGGTGACGGGAAAGAGGGGAACGCTTATCAATGAGAGGCTTACCCTGGTGAAGCAACTTTCGGATGCGAAGGAGGATGCGGAGATTGTAAGGCTTTCCGCGCCCCTCATCAAAATGTTCAGACAGGAAGAGACGGAGCTTTCCCTTAAAGATGCTTACTTTACAAAGTATCCTCAGGCGTTAAAGACGGTGCTTCTCTATAAACTGGTTGCGGGTGTGGCACCGGCAGGGACAGACAAGGTAAGCGCGGAGGTCAAGGACCGCCTTGAGGCGGCGCGCCACGGAATCGGAAGACTTTATCAGACGCTTACCGCATCCGAGGATTATTGTCGCGCACTGGATGCACAAAAGTCTCTGACCCTTTCCGTAAAGACATTTAATGACAGTGATGTGAATGCACTCGCGGAAAAACACCGGGACGATACGATGGCGGCTTATAAGCAGCGC
>CAMOHF010000070.1 GCA_946614685.1 uncultured Clostridia bacterium
ATATCAGGCAGGGTGGGATCGAGAACGTGGTGATCTATTTTGGAAATGGATTGATCGATATGTTCGGCGAGAAGGTGATGAACTCCATCAAAGAGGCGGGCGTGCATGTCTACGAATACTGCGAACTCGATACGGTGGATATCGATGATATCATCGATCTTGCGTTTGCAATCGATCCGAAGGTCCAGGGCGTCGTCGGTATCGGCGGAGGAAAGGTGATCGATGCGGCAAAGTACACGGGTTATCTTCGGAAACTGCCGTTCTTTTCGGTACCGACATCATCCTCGAGCGACGGATTCTCTTCGGCTTCCGCATCCCTTGTGATCGACGGAAGAAGGAATACGACACCCGCAGCGCTTGCCTACGGAATCATTGTGGATACGGATATTATAAGCTCGGCGCCGGAGCGCTTTATCTACTCGGGCATCGGTGACCTGGTGGCGAAGATCACGGCGCTGTATGACTGGGTATATGAGGATGAAAAGGGCTATACGAAGCTGGACGATTTTGCGATGATGATCGCGAAGAAGGCGGTGAACAGCTTTGTCAGAACACCTTTTGAGACGATCCATGACAGGCTCTTCCTGAAGGAACTTTTGGATTCGCTATCCATGTGCGGCATCGCAAATGAAATCGCGGGAAGCTCAGCACCCACAAGCGGAAGCGAGCATCTGATCTCCCATGCTCTGGATAAGCTGCTTGAGACTCCACAGCTCCACGGTATCCAGGTGGGGGTTGCAACCTATCTGATGAGCCTGGTACAGGATCACCGCTATGAGAGAGTCAGAACCATCTTCGAAAAGACGGGATTCTTTAACTATGTAGCAGGTCTCGGGATGAAACGCAGCGATTTCGAAAAGGCGATCGATCTGGCGCCGTCCATCAAGCCGCACAGACATACGTACCTGCACGAGGAGAGCGGTCGTGAACGCGCGAAAAAGTTTTTGCACGAGGATCCGATCCTTCTGGATATCCTAGCTGAATAGATAAAAAACCGGCGAATCCATCGCCGGTTTTTTAGTTCAGATCATAAGTTTTGGAAAGCAGTCGTTTCTCGAATTCGGACTTCGGGATCGGCTTGTCGTAGAGATATCCCTGTACGTGATGACAGCGGATATTTCGAAGGAAGTCTGCCTGACCTTTCGTCTCAACACCCTCGGCGATCACATCCATGCCGAGTTCTAAAATCATGTTGATGATGTTCCTTACCACGATTTCTTCCTTGGAGGAACGTCGTTCCATCTCGTTCAGGAAGGAACGGTCGAGTTTGATGACATCGACGTTGATATCCTTCAGAAGGTTGACGGAAGAGTAGCCGGTTCCGAAATCGTCGATGGAGGTATAGATCCCGGCGTCTTTCATGGCGGAGACGAAGTTGATCAGTGCGTCGTTGTCTTCGTGACTCGACATCTCCGTAAGTTCGATCTCCACAAGTTCGGGAGGTACCTGGTATTTATCGATGATATCGATGATGTCCCGCGCGAGTGTCTCGCTTACCAGGTGTACCTTCGAGAAGTTGGAAGAGACACGAACGGGAGTAATGCCCGCATCCATCCAGGAACGAAGATCCTTGCAGACCTGTTCAAAGACGTAGAAGTCCAGATCGCAGACGGAACCCTCTTCTTCCAGGATCGGTATAAAGGTCATCGGCGGTGTCACTTTGTCGTTCTGAATCCACCGAACCAAAGCCTCGCATCCGATGACGGTATTTGTCTCCGTATCCACCTTCGGCTGATAGTAGACGACAAATTCATTGTTCTGAAGGGCCAGTCGGAATTGGTTGGATACCTGTTTGATATGAAGGACACGGTCCAGCATCTCCTGACGGAAGTAGACGATGTCTTCCTTCTTGCTCTTTCTGGCAAGGCCTAAGGCGGTATTCGCATTGGTGACGATATCGTTCATGCTGGAGGTATCGTTCGCAATGTAGATGCCGGCGCGAATGTCCACGTCGAAGAGTCTCATGACCGGCCCTAAGTTGACCTTGAGCTGAATGTGCGTCACATAGTTTAAGAAGGACTGCTCATGTTCCTTTTTGATGAGGATCATGAAGTTGTCGCCGCCGAGTCTGGCGATGATCTCGTCTTCCTGCAGCTGACTTCTGATAGCTTGTGTAAAGGCAATCAACAGTTTGTCGCCGTTTCTTGCACCGATAGTCTGGTTGATAAACTTGAAATTCTTGATGTTGACGAAGATACCCATGTAATTCCTCAAGGTGTTCTTCGCAAGAAGGATATTGCCGAATCGCATGAAGCCGCTCATATTCGGAACGCCGGTCATACCGTCGATCATAGGGGCTTCGGATAAGATCTGCATCATGCGGGCGCGGCCGATGATGATGAAGATGTTCTCGATGACGAAGTCAATGTTCGAAAGATCTTCTCTGTCGAATACGTGCCCGGAGGTCGGGTAGATGGAGAATTCGCACAGTCCCTTCTCACCGGTTTCCATCCGCCGTACATAGGGAACGGCACCGGCGTCAGGTTCGGACATGACAAAATTCCGTTCTACGGTGTGAGGATCTGCATCACGAACCGAGGACGGGGTGTTCAGTGTCACGTGGATCTTGCTGATGTTCGCAAGTTCCGCCACGGGAGGAAGATGAAGCATCAGGTGACTGAACATAGCGTCGACATCGGGAATATTGACACTGGTCTTATGAAAGAATTTGATAAATTCGTCGCAACAAAGGCGTTGTGTCATGTCTGTGGTTTCTCCGAAATGTATAATTTAAGTGTACCAATAATTTTATCATAGCGCACATGAAAAATCAATTACGTAAACCTTCTATGTTTACACAAAAATAAAAGTGTGATAGAATCTGTACCATGTTACACGAGGCAAGAACCAAAGGAAAAACACTATGTTACAGATCAAAAACATCAAGAAGGAGTATAAGACAGGGGGAAGAAAGCAGCTTGCATTAAATGATGTGAGTCTGACGCTTCGGGATAATGAATTTGTAGCGATCCTTGGACCGAGCGGTTCCGGTAAGACGACGATGCTCAATATCATCGGCGGATTGGACCGTTATACGGAAGGTGATCTGATTATCAACGGCATCTCCACCAAAAAGTATTCGGATCGCGATTGGGATTCCTATAGAAACCATGCGGTTGGTTTTATCTTTCAGAGTTACAACCTGATCCCGCACCAGACAGTGCTTGCAAATGTGGAGCTCGCACTCACCATCTCCGGTATCGGAAAGAAGGAGCGTACCGAGCGTGCGAAGGAAGCGCTGATCAAGGTAGGACTTGAGGAGCACATGCATAAGCTTCCCTCACAGATGTCCGGCGGACAGATGCAGCGTGTGGCCATCGCACGTGCCCTGGTCAATGACCCGGAAATCCTGCTTGCCGATGAGCCTACGGGTGCGCTTGACAGCGAAACCAGTATCCAGATCATGGATCTTTTAAAGGAAGTGGCGAAGGACCGCCTCGTGGTGATGGTTACGCATAACCCCGAGCTTGCGGAGGAGTACGCAACCCGTATTGTCAAGCTGAAGGACGGTGTCATAAGAGACGACTCCATGCCGGTCGAAGAAGAGACGGACGATGCGGGCGCAAAGCATAAGAACATGGGTAAGTCTTCCATGTCCTTTTTCACAGCACTAGCACTAAGCTTCAACAACCTTCGGACCAAACTTGCGAGAACCATCCTGGTATCCTTCGCGGGATCCATCGGTATCATCGGTATCGCACTGATCCTGTCACTGTCTCACGGTGTTAATATTTACATCAAGAATATAGAAGAAGAAACCCTGAAAGAGTATCCGCTTCAGATCATGGCGCAGAGCTTTGACCTGACGGCACTGATGCCCCAGGCGGCGACCGACGATGTGAAGGAACGCGATGACGTCGAGGTGCAGGAATTAAAGATCGCATCCAAGGCATTTGCAACCGTTGCATCCAACGACCTCGGAGCGTTGAAGAAATATCTGGACAATCCGGAAAGCGGTATGGCAGACTGCACGCGCGCCGTGGAGTACTCCTATGGCACGGCACCGCTTCTTTATAAGGAACTCGGTGACGATTTTCGACAGGTGAATCCGGATGTTACATTCTCCGCGTTAGGATTTGGCAACAGCGACAGTATGAGTTCCATTATGTCGATGATGAGCAGTACCAACATTTTCTATGAAATGCCGAAGGATGAGAACTTATACAAGGAGCAGTACAATGTGATGGCCGGTCGCTGGCCGGAGAACTACAACGAGTGTATCGTGGTTCTGACCAATCACGGGGCCCTGGCTGATCTTGCGATCTACGCGATGGGACTTCGCGATCCTGCGGAACTCGATAAGATCGTTGATAATTTCATGTCGGGTGAGACCGAGGAGATTGATACGGAGGAGGCAACCTTTAAGTACGATGACTTAATCGGTATCAAGTTCAAACTGGTGAATCCCGCAGACTGCTATTCCTACGACGAGGAATACAAGCTCTGGACCGATAAGTCCGGAGATAAGGACTATATGAAGAACCTTGTAAAAGACGGAGAGGATGTTACCATTGTCGGCGTTGTACGCCCGAAGAAGACTTCCGTAACCGCCATGCTTCAGCTCGGCATCAACTATCCGCACGAGCTCACCGAGCATGTAAACGATCTTGCCAAGGCTTCACCGATTGTGGCAGAGCAGCTTGCAAACGAAAAGATCAACGTCTTTACCGGCAAGCCCTTCGGTGAGGAGAATCAGCGTGACGATGCCAATCTTGAAAAACTGTTTACCGTAGACGAGGACAAGATGCAGAAGGCCTTCTCCATTGATGAGTCGGCACTTGCGTTTGACCTTTCGGGACTTGATATGTCCGGCATGGACGCTTCGAGCGTGGTGGATCCCTCCGCTTTCAATGTAAACGTGCCCGCCATGAGCGAGAAGGACATGCAGGCGATGATGAGCGGCGTGAAGATCAAGATGACTTCCGAAGATATGGAAGCACTGTTTTCACAGTTGATGGCGGGATTTTTGGATTATACAAACAAATCAAATGATCCATCCATTAATTTTTCGAATTTACAGGGGGCTGTTCAAGCGTATCTTCAAACAGATAGTGCAAAAGGTATTATTATGAAATACCTTGGGGCAGCCGCTACAAGTGCAGCTCAGAATCCGGCAACACCCAATGCTATGGCGACCATGTCCTCTAAATTACTTCAAGGATATTCGGAATATTTAAAGGGCAAGAATCTGGCAACTCTGGATTTGGACGCTGAGTGGCAAGCGTACCTTGCAACAGAAGGTGCTCAGACGATCATGGCTGAAGGAACCAGCGCGGTGATGCAGCAGATAATGAGTGTAACATTGTCGGAAGAGTCACAGACGAAGATGATGCAAGAACTCTCAGAAGGATATAAGGCCTACGCGTCTAATCCGGCGAACAACGCTCCAAATCCTGATAAACTAAATGAAGCTTTTGCCATGTATCTTTCCACACCCGAGGGACAGGGCATCATTATGAGTGCCGTGTCTAAGGGTATCGATACCTCTGCCATGGAAAAACAGATGGCGGCAGCCATGAGCGGATACTCCGAGGCCATCGGCGCACAGATTTCTGCAGGCATGCAGGCGATGATGGGCGCTGTGATGCAGGAGGTCGGAAAGAAGGTAACAGATGGCATCGCCTCCGCCATGGGTGGCATGGGGGATAAACTGGTGGATGCATTTACCTTCGATGCGGATACATTTGCATCCGCGATTAAACTCAATATGAGCGAGCAGGAGATCAAGGAACTGATCACTGCCATGATGGCCACGGGTGAGAGTACGGCTGACGGCAACTTAAAGAAGCTCGGATATGTAGATCCCGAGAAGCCGGCCATGGTGACCATCTATCCGATTAATTTTGAGTCCAAGAATCAGATCAAGAAGATCCTGGATGGATATAATGAAAGAATGAAAGTAGAGGACGAGGACAAGGTGATCGTATATACGGATCTTGTCGGTACCATGATGAAGTCCGTGACGGATATCATCAATGCGATCTCCTACGTGCTGATTGCATTCGTGTCTATCTCGTTAGTCGTTTCATCCATCATGATCGGTGTCATCACCTACATCAGTGTGCTGGAACGAAGAAAGGAGATTGGTATACTTCGAGCCATCGGTGCATCGAAGCATAACATCTCCCAGGTGTTTAACGCCGAGACCTTTATCATCG
>CAMOHF010000071.1 GCA_946614685.1 uncultured Clostridia bacterium
CCGTAGAGCAGGCATGCGCCGATGATCAGATTGTATTTTGTGGACGAGATCGTGTCCGCCGGTGTGTAAGCCGCACCGTAGGGCTGACCATATCCCTGGTTATAAGCCTGCTGGTAACCCTGGCCGCCGAACTGCTGATTGTTCATGCCGGTTTGCATGCCGTAGGGCTGACCCTGCTGACCGTACTGATTGTACTGGTTATACTGGTTGTACTGGTTGAATGGATCATTGTTGTTGTACTGTCCCATAAGTTCCTCCTTTAAGCACGGGGCTGATCGTCCGATTGCTCCTCACCGGAAACGGCGTCTCCGATGTCATCAAGACGTTCTGCAAGTTCCACAAAATGTATATGATTGATGTGTGCCATCAGATCGACGTTGTGATTCATGACGTCCAGCTTCTCCTGCACCTCGATCACCGCGCAGAAGCAGCAGATCACGAAGATACTCATAATGAGTGAGAAGACAAAGCTTACGATTTCCACAAACCCCTGCTCATATCCTCCGTCAAAGATGAAGCGGCAGGTCTTGAACACGATGTAAATAATGGCAAAAATGACTGCGAGCAGCTCATACCATGAGTCCGCAAGCGAGAAGGTGTGTTCCTTGTGCAGCTCTTCGTAGCCGCCTTCAAGGATATCCTTGCCCGTCTCGGCCGTATCCGCCACGGCATCCACTACCGCTCCGGCGCCGTCCGTCACGGCATCCTTCACGTCCTCCACCACATCGGCAACTGACTTTTTCTTCTTTTTGGACATCTGTTTCCTCCTAGAATCTGAAATCTCTGTTTCCGTTTTGTATCTCGTTCAGATAGGACGCACAATTCTCGCGCACCTTCTCTGATGGAATGTTCAATAACTCTTTGGCGATCATAGTTTCCCCGAGTGCCCTTGTCCTGTCGGATGCGTAATCTAACAGATACTCCTTCAGGGTGAGCAGTGCATTCGGATGACAGCAGTTCTGAATCTGTCCCGCCTTAAGCAGCGACATAAACCGGTCTCCCGTCCGTCCCGCGCGGTAGCAGGCCGTACAAAAACTCGGTATATATCCCATCTCCATCAGCCAGCCCACAACCTCGTCGAGGGTCCTGGTATCGCTCACATCAAACTGCTCCGACCGTTCGTCTTCCGCCTCGGGACGTACATAGCCCCCGACAGAAGTCTTTGAACCTCCGCTGATCTGCGATACGCCCAGACGTATCACGCGTTCTCTCACGGACTGGCTCTCCCTCGTAGATATTATCATACCTGTGTAGGGAACTGCAATACGAATCAGCGCACATATTTTGGCAAATGTATCGTCATCGATACCGCCGTCAAACTCTCCCGGATCGATATCATCCGCAGGCTTCACGCGGGGTACGCTTATTGTGTGCGGTCCGACACCGTGAACCGCCTCAAGGTGTTCCGCATGCATCAAAAGACCTGCAAATTCGTAGCGGTACTTCTCGAGTCCGAAAAGCACGCCGAGTCCTACGTCATCGATACCGCCTTCCATGGCGCGGTCCATCGCCTCCGTGTGGTAGGCGTAATTGCTCTTCGGTCCGTGCGGATGAAGCTTCTCGTAGGTTTCCTTGTGATACGTCTCCTGGAAGAGGATGTAGGTTCCGATCCCGGCTTCGTGGAGTTTTCTGTAATTCTCGACCGTCGTCGCGGCAATGTTGACATTCACCCTGCGAATGGAACCGTTCTTATGATGAATGCCGTAGATCGTGTTGATGCTTTCGAGGATATACTCGATGGGATTGTTCAGGGGATCCTCGCCCGCCTCAAGTGCAAGACGCTTATGTCCCATATCCTGAAGCGCGATCACCTCTGCCCGGATCTCGTCCTGTGTAAGCTTCTTTCTCGCAATATGCCCGTTCTCGATGTGATAAGGGCAGTATAAGCATCCGTTCACACAGTAATTGGAAAGATAAAGAGGTGCAAAAAGCACAATGCGATTGCCGTAGAAATCCTTCTTGATCTGCTCGGCAAGATCGTACATCCTGTTGATCCTCTCCGCATCCTCGCACGCAAGCAAAACGCTGGCCTCGCGGTGAGAAAGCCCCTTTCTCTCCTTTGCCTTCTCAATAATCTCGTCTATCAGTGCAAGGTCGTTTTTATGGGCGTCTGCATATGCAAGGGTTTCAAGGATCTCTTCGTTATTGATAAATTCTTCTGCATGTAAAGATTGAATGTCGTACATGCCCTTCATTATATCCCTTTCGTATATTTAATGCAATTTGTTTTCATTTGTGATATGATGGAAAAAGATAGAATGTTCCAAGGAGATGATCCATATGAAAAAGAAATCTTTACTTCTGATTTTAACCATCTTCGCGCTCTGCACACTGACCGCTTGCGGCAGCAATCCGAAGAATTTTACATCCGGGGACCTGACCGTCACGTTGACGAGCGATTTTACCCAAAGCAAGATGAACGAATTTGACCTTTATCTTACCAGCGACTTAGTCTCCTTCACCGCGAAGGAAGAGTCTGTGAACGACCTTGAGCACGCAGGTTTCGAGATCACCTCTCTCAAAGGATACGCCCTGGAGATCGCGGCTTTGAACAAGCAGAATCCGGACACGCTTGTTGATCGCGGTTCCTACCTCTACTTCATCGACACCAAAGAAAACCAGGGCGCAAAATACACCTATATTCACTGTATGTTCAAGGGATCAGCCTCTTACTGGATCTGCGAATTTGTCTGCAAGTCCAGCGACTACGACAAGCTGAAGAAGGATATCTTCGCCTGGGCTGACAGCATCACCATCAAGTAATATCTTACATCAATCAAATACAATCTCACCGTTGCCAAGCGGCTTCCAGCCGATTGCCATACCGGTACCGTCTTTGATATACTGAGCTCTCCACTCCGAGAGCTCTTTTTCGTCGAACGTATACTCAAGGGTTGTATTCAGATTATCATCGGTAAACGATCTGACATAATAGATTATCTTATCGCCGTCTTTGTCATCTGCGACAGGGAAGGGATTTCCGTCCCAGTCTTCCGCGAAGATATTTCCGTCCCACGCATCCACAGAATACATCAGCTCATAACAGTCCTCGTCCTCCACATAACGATACATGAAGTAGGGCCAGAAGGATCCCGCCAGTCCCTGATTGTGGGACGCATCCACCGTGATCCATCCATCATAGTAGGTTTCTCCGGGGAAGAACTGCGCTTCCAGATAGATCCCGCGTTCCTTGGAATAATCAAACACACAGCACATCATGGCTGCCATGGGAGAATCCGTGTATCGCGCAAGAAGTTCTTTTCTTCCGTCGCCGTCCACATCCACGGTTGCATACTCGTTGAACATCACCCAACCATCTACATCGGGATCGGCGCCCGTCCCGCTCGCATCAATCGCCGCAATTTGATACGGCTCTCCGTTCTTATCCACCGTTACAACACCACTTGTCCTGCTTTCGGTCAAAAGCTGCTCATAGGCTGCGTACGCCTCGCTCGGATCACTGTCCGGCGCACCGTTCATCTCGGTCGTTGAAGCTTCAGTCGCTTCCGTTGCGGCCTCCGTCGCAGGCGCCTGTGTATCCGTTGACGCAACCGTCTCTGATGTTTCCGTACTTGTCACCGCCGTGGTTTCTCCGCCGTCCTTCTTTCCTCCGAGAACGGACTTTGTGATCAAAACCGTGGTAAGAACGATCACCGCAACCGCAAGGATTGCGATCACCACATAAAGTCCGACCGGTTTCTTACTTCCGGGCGGAATCGGCGGCTGTCCGTAGGGCTGACCGCCGTACTGAGGTTGTCCGCCGTACTGCTGCTGTTGATACTGCTGATTCGGATCCATATACGTTTCCTCCTTCCCTTCTACCAATGCAATCTGTGCAATTCCCCTGTTTCACACAAGCCCGAAAAATCTCTCTGCCTCATCGCCTCGTAGAGTACGATGGCTACCGAGTTAGACAGATTCAGGCTTCGCTCCTCCGGCCGCATCGGGATTCTGACACAGGTTTCCTCGTGAGAAACCAGAATCTCCTCCGGTATTCCCGCACTCTCCTTGCCGAACATGATATAACAGTCCTCCGGGTATGTTACATCGGCGTAGGTACGCTTCGCCTTGGTGGTGGCCATGTAGATCACCGCCCCCGGGTTCTTCGCAAGGAAGTCGTTGTAATCGTCATAGATCGTGACATCGAGTCTCGGCCAGTAGTCAAGGCCCGCCCGCTTCACGGTCTTGTCATTGATCCGAAAGCCCATCGGCTCGATCAAATGAAGGCGCGCACCGGCTGCTACGCAGGTGCGCCCTATATTTCCTGTATTTGCCGGTATCTCCGGCTCATGTAACACGATGTTGATCATGCTTTCTTCTCTCTTAATTCACGGATGAATTCGCCGAAGCGTTCCATAGCCTCACGAAGTTCATCGATGGAATATGCGTAGGAGATTCGAAGGAATCCCTCACCACAGTCACCGAACGCGGTTCCCGGCACCACTGCCAGTTCCTTGGTTTTAAGAAGCTGTGTCGCAAATTCGTCGCTGCTGATACCGAATTCCTTGATGCAGGGGAACACATAAAACGCCCCTCTCGGCTCAAAGCAGGGAAGTCCCATCTCCTCGAATGTACGAAGCAGAAAATGTCTTCTCTGATCATAGGATTCGCGCATCCGCTCCACGTCCTTGTCACCTTCGCGCAAAGCAGCGATGGCTGCGTACTGGCTGGTGGTCGGCGCACACATGATGGCGAACTGATGAATCTTCGTCATCTGCTCTGCGATCACCTGCGGTGCCATAGCGTAACCGAGTCTCCAACCGGTCATGGCATAAGCCTTGGAGAAACCGTTGATCACGATGGTGCGCTCCTTCATACCGGGCAGGGATGCGATGGAACAGTGCCCCTCATCCGTATAGGTAAGTTCGGAGTAGATCTCATCGGAAATCACATAGATATCATGCTCTTTACAGATCTCGGCGATAGGGATCAGATCCTCCCGCGTCATGATGGCGCCCGTGGGATTTCCTGGATAGGGAAGCACCAGGATCTTGGTCTTTTCCGTGATAGCAGCCTTTAACTCATCGGGTGTCAAGCGGAATTCATTTTCATTCTTAAGGTCGATGGTCACGGGCACGCCGCCTGTAAGCTCCACACAAGGCACATAGGATACATAGCAGGGTTGGGGCACGATCACCTCATCGCCCGGGTCGAGCATGGCACGAAGCGCCACATCGATACCCTCGCTTCCTCCGACGGTAAGAAGGATCTCCTTCTTCGCATCATAGTGCACATCGTACTTTCTCGCGTACCACTTCCGGATCTCCTCTCGCAGCTCCATCAGACCGGAGTTCGAGGTGTAGAAGGTCTTGCCCTTCTCAAGCGAATAGATGCCCTCCTCACGTATATGCCAGGGTGTATCAAAATCCGGTTCTCCCACGCCGAGAGAGATGGCATGCGGCATCTCGCTTACAATATCAAAGAATTTTCTTATGCCCGAAGGCTTGATTTCCTGTATGGTTTTAGACAGAGGATTTCTCATGGTATGATCGCCAGCCTTTCGTCCTGTTTCTCTGTGTCGAAGATGATACCGTGGTCCTTGTATTTGCGGAGCACAAAGTTCGTCTGTGTGCTGATCACGGTCTCCATAGTCGCAAGCTTGTCATATACAAACTTGGATACTTCCTTCAGCGTCTTTCCGTTGATGAACACCGCCAGGTCGTAGGTGCCCGCCATCAGATAGACCGAAGAAACCTCTTCGTAATTGTAGATGCGCTCGGCAATCTTGTCAAAGCCCTGTCCGCGCTGCGGCGTTACCTTCACCTCGATCAAAGCCGTTACCTTCTCATCCGCGACCTTATCCCAGTCAACCATTGTGTGGTAACCGCAGATCACCTTGCCGTCCTCCATCGCCTTGATGTCGGCCGCAACCGCTTCTTCCGTAGAGCCTGTCATGGCCGCAATGTCCTTGACAGACAAACGGCTGTCGCTTTCCAAGAGCTTTAAGATTTCTACATTCATCTTCCTGACCTCTTTCTAATCATACTGTATAATTCATCCCCCTCGGAAGGGGTAAGTGACCGTGTGCTTTCTTCGATGACCTTCGCCGACGCCGTCGTCGTGCGTCCGATCACCGATACGGGTCTTGCGATCCCGTGCGCGGCAAATGTG
>CAMOHF010000072.1 GCA_946614685.1 uncultured Clostridia bacterium
CCCGAACCGCATCCCGACAGTCTCTTATAAACACAGGGTCCGCCGTTTAAATCTATCTTGAAATGGAAGAATGTGATCGGCTTGCCTGATTTCTCGCGCTCGATCAGATCCTTTGCAAGCTTGTCGTACTCCTCGCAGATTGCCGCGATATCTTCTTCCTTGATGGAATAAGATGCTGAGGGCGGTGCCACTACCGGCTCGATGGAAATCTCCTTGAAGCCTAAATCCGCCATTGCGAGAAAGTCCTGATAGAAGTCCAGGTTCTCATGCGTAAATGTACCGCGCACGTAGTAGCTCTTGTCACCGCGCTGTTCAACGAAACGTTTGAACTTCGGAACGATGACGTCGAAGCTTCCCTGTCCGTTGCGGGCGGGACGCATCCGGTCGTTGACGCATTTGCGCCCGTCCAGAGAAAGAACCACATTGGAAATCTCACGATTGCAGAACTCCGTCACCTCGTCCGTAAGCAGCATGCCGTTGGTAGTAAGGGTGAACCGGAAATTCTTGCCTGCTTCCTTTTCTCTGCTTCTTCCGTATGCAACCAGCTGCTTCACCACCTCAAAATTCATAAGGGGCTCGCCGCCGAAGAAATCCACCTCCAAGTTCACGCGGTTGCCGGAATTCTCGATCAGAAAATCGAGTGCTTTCTTTCCGACTTCGTAGCTCATCAGCTCACGCTTTTGCCCGTGATAGGTTCCTTCTTCCGCAAAGCAATACCTGCAGGCCAGGTTGCAATCATGTGCCATATGTAAACAGAGCGCTTTCACGACTGTTTTTCTCTTTTTAAAATCGATGATGATGTCACGATACGCATCCTCGGTGAAGAGCTGACCGGCGTCCTTGATGGAAGTGATCTCATCATACGTCTCGTCAATCTCTTCGGAGGAGTAGGCGTCACCGAACATCTTCAACATAGCATCGCGGATCTCGTCGCGATCATGCTCCTCATAGATCCCGATCATCTCGTACACCAGGTCATCCACCACATGTACGGAGCCGCTTGCCACGTCCAGTACGATGTTGTACCCGTTGTTCTTGTAGCGGTGTACCATCCGTTGACACTCCTTCAATCAAACACTGAAACGACAGAGGACTGCCCGAAGGCAGTTCCCCTGTCATCATGTTCGTAAAATATATACTTTTTACTGCTCTTCCTTGTGCTCGCAGCTCTGGTTACCTACGGTACAAGAGGTCTTGCATGCTGACTGGCAGGATGTCTGGCACTCGCCGCAACCGCCGTTTACAACTGTCTTGTCCATGGTGCTGGCTGTTAAAGTCTTGATTCTTTTCATGACGTTCCTCCTAAATTCGCACTAGTATTGAGATTATAGCACACTATGTTTTAATTTGAAAGACTTTTTTTCGGGGCTTCTTCGATCTCTCCCGCCCGTTTTAAAACGGTTTTGGTGACCACGGGGCCGACCAATTCATAGATCACGACGCCGCAGAGAACGATGGTCCTGATCTTCGGTCCGAAATCGGGGAACGAAGCCGCCGCTACGGTCGCAAGACCGATGGATACACCCTCCTGCGGTATCAGGGTAAGTCCCAGGTATTTCCGCACGGGGACGGGCGCCTTGGAAATCCTTGCGCCAAACGCCGCTCCGATCTGCTTTCCGACCACGCGCCCGATCACATAGACCGCACCCGCAAGTCCGACGGAACGGATGACCGTCACATCCAGGCTTGCACCGGAAAGGATGAAAAACATCATATAGATCGGAGGAGTCATACGATCCAAAGGCTCGTAGATCTTCTCACGGAATTTGCTGTTATTGACAAAGACGGTGGAAAGCGCCATGCACGCAAGCAGCGAAGAAAATCCCACAATATCGGAGATACCCACAGTTAGCGCGATCATCATGATCGTAATGGCCAGTCTGTTTCCTCGTCCCGTGTAATACTTCACCATGATCGTCATGACAACGCCGAGAAGCGCGCCAAAGAAAAGCGCACCAAAGATCTCAATCGCCGGATCAAGCAACAGCTTTCCGATGGGGGCATCACCGCCGGTGCTTATGGCATTCGCGACAGCCATCGAGATACCGAACGCCATGAGCGCTACCGCATCATCGAGCGCCACGACAGGAAGCAAAGTATTGGTGACGGGTCCCTTGCTCTTATACTGCTTGACGATCATCAGTGTAGATGCCGCGGCCGTTGCCGATGCAATCGCTCCCATGGCAAGCGAAAACTGCACATCGAAGCCCAGAACAAGAAGCACGGTATCCACAACCAAAACCGCGCCGAGTCCTTCCGTTACTCCGATCACCATCGGTGCTTTTCCCACACGTTTTAAAAAGTTGATCCGAAACTGTGCGCCGATGGAAAAAGCGATACAGCCCAGCGCAAATTCGGTCACCACGCCCATATGGTCGATCACGTCCTGCGTGATCACTCCGAGGCAATGCGGTCCGATCAAAAGTCCGATCACCAGATATCCTGTGACATTTGGAAGTTTTACCTGCTTTACGATCTTGCCCGCGATCAAAGCGGCGAGCAGGATGATCGCCACAAAGGTAAGCGTATTCAGTTCCATATCTATGCACCAAGTCCTTCCACAAAACTTACGGGAAGTGCGAACATGATTCCGGTATTCGGCTCATCAAGGCTTGCCGCCTTATGGATCGTCTTCTTGGCCTTCTCGAGTTCCTCATCATTCACCACGAAGAGCATCGTCTTCGCAATATCTTCATCATCGTCATCCGCCAGGATGGAGCGGATCATGCCGAAGATCGGAAGGTCATCCATATCCTCGATCACACTCGCCATACCATGTCCGTCCAGAATCGTACCGCCGCGGATTCCTTCCTCCGCCAGTTCATGGCAAAGCTCCCTGACAAGATCGTTCTTCTTCAAAATCACTACCAGTAAGTTCATCTTACGCCTCCTTAAACAGTTCCAGCATTTCGTCCATGCGATCGTACACCTTGTCGGTGTAGGGTTCGGTGTGGTGGTCGGGTCGGATCAGGTCGATCACCATCACGGTATACATGCCCGCGTCATGCACGGAACGGACACCGTTGCGCGAATCCTCCACGCCGACAGCGTCGCACGGTGCAACGCCGAGTCGCTCGCACGCTTTCAAATAGATATCCGGGCAAGGCTTCCCCCGTCCCGGATCGATCATATCACCATAAACAAGTTCATCGAAGTATTCGTAGATACCGTTTTGCTTAAGATTCTTCTCGGCACGCTCCTTCACAGTGGAAGTGGCAAGTCCGATCTTGATCCCGTGCTCCGACAGATAGGCCAGTGTCTCACGGACGCCCGCCTTAAGCTCCACGCCGTGCTCCCTGATGTGCGCATCGAGCTTCTTCATCATATCCTCGCGATAGACGAAGTAATCGATGCCGCGTCCCACAACTTCCTCGAATACTTTTTTGTTGGTATATTTGTTGCCACCGGCAATGCGGTTGCATGCGATGTCCATCACATCCTCCGGGATCCCGTACTCCCTGCCCGTCTCCTTCTGGAAGCGGCGGTACAGTTTCTCCGTATCCGTGATGACACCATCCATGTCAAATACAACTGCGGAAAACATTTAATCCTCCGAATTTCTGATACAGATTGCCGAGTAATTGTCCATCTCCCTGTCCGCGCCGCGTTCCTCAACGATCCCGCGCATCGCAGTCAGCCAGGCTTTGGCACTCTTCGTCTCCCGGAGTGTCTGCATCATCTCTTTTTCCGAAACAAGTTCCCAGAAACCGTCCGTAGCAAGCAGAAAAGGTTCCGGCTCGCCGTCAAGTTCCAGTATGGGGCTTAAGTCGTAATTCTTCTTCGGCTTCCAGACAGAGCCGAGCGTACTGTACAATTTGAATCGCTCCGGATGATTCCTGATCTGTCTTTCCTCAATCTCTCCGGTGTCCGCCATCTTCTGCACGTGGCTGTGATCCTTCGTCCGCTCAAAGCGCGTACCGTTCATAAAAAAGCGATACAGTCTGCCGTCGCCAATATTACCCCAGCGTGCAAATTCCGGTGTCAGAAGAAGCACCGTCATTGTCGTGCGAAGCGCCTCCGCGCCGCGCTGCGCCTGCAGACGCTTGATCTCTTCCTGCGCACCGCAAAAGATATCATCCAAAAGGGCGGGGTATGAACCCCGCGCCTTAAATAAATCTGCTGCATAAGCCGTCGCCGTCTCCGCCGCCACATCTCCGCCCGCGTGACCGCCTAAGCCGTCACACAGGATGTAGAGGCTTGCGCCGTCTGCTTCTGCCACGCGCACGCGATCTTCATTGATCGTCCGATTTCCGATTTGTGAAAGCATGGCATATTCCGGCATATGTATTCCTCCTGCTGCCTGTTACAAATTCTTTCTTCTCTTTGACAGTACGAAGAAGAGTGAACATCCGAGCAGCGCCAGAAGTGCTGCGATTCCGCCGATGATAAACGGCATATAGTTTCTCTTCTCGCCAAAGGTAAATCTGATGGTCTGTGTCGACTCATTGCCCGCCTCATCCCGTGCGGTCATGGTGAGCACATAGTCGCCCTTCTGATCTACGGTGAGATTCACCACGTCATCCTTGATATCCACAGCCTTGCCGTTTAAGGTTACCGACGTCAGCGTGTCCTCATCGAGCTGAAGTGAGATACCGATATTGTAGACCTCGTTCTTGATCTCTCCGTCCTCCACGCCTGTCACGATGAAGGTCGGCGCCTTGGTGTCCAGGATGAATTCGATGGTTCGCTCTGTTTTATGTCCGAGCTCGTCCACCGCCGTGATGAGCAGTGTGTAGGAGCCGTCCTCGATGGTTGAGGAACCGTCGTATTCACGACCGTTTAAATAGATATGCGTCTCACATACCGTAAGATCATTCACCAGATCTTCCACATCATAGTCCCAGAAGAACTCATTTACAACCTTGTCATCATACTCCGAAAGATCGATGATCTCGGGATCTGTTTTGTCTATGGTGAAATGTACACTGTCGGAAGTTCTGTTACCCGCACCGTCCGTAGCCGTCACGGTGATATCATAGATACCGTCTTCCGTGATCAGCTGGCTGATCACCGTCGGGTTCGCAGACTGTGCCACAAAGCCGATGGGTACTGTCTCCTTGGTTCCGTCGATCTTGGTGCGTGTTGCATTTACCTCGACTCTCTTTGATACATAGAAGTCGTCGGTGATCTCTGCCCCGAAATCCACATCCTTATCTGTCAGCATGTAGTTTCCGATCGCGCGCATCGTAAGCTTCGGTGCATCCCTGTCAATGGTGATGCTAGATGAAGTCTGCGCCGTGTGTCCGACCTTGTCTCTTGCGGTAAACTCAATTCTGTAGACACCCGTCTGTGAAATCAGCTCCGACACATTGGTATTTCTTGATGTCGGTTTGTAATCGATGGTCTTGTACAGACTTTCGCCCGCACCGTCTCCGGCCTTTCTGTAAATGGTGACCGTACCGCTCGCATCCCACCAGAAAGCCTCTTCCATAGAGAAGGTGAGCGTCGTGGCAGATGCACTGACACCTCCGATAGCGCCGCCGTTGATGGTAAGTTTCGGTGCCGTTCTGTCTAAGCGGAAGTTCACGGTTCTTGTGCCGGAACGGTTACCCGCCATATCCACTGCGAACACATCAATGCTGTACTCCGCTTCCTCGGAGAAACTGTAGGTTCTGTTGTTTGATACTTTGTTGTATCCGGATACCGTCGGTGACTGATCCGGACGCTTGGTTGTGATCTTGACATTCAAGTCATCGTTATCTACTGCAATGGCATCATTCGCACCCGCAAAGATCCGCACATCGCCGGTGAACTCCTGCGCCGGGGTTCCGTCGCCGAAATTAAGATATCCGTTCGCCGTGGTGGTGATCGTCGGCGCACCCTTGTCAATCACAAAGGTTACGCTCTTTTCATCCGCTGCGTTGCCCGCTTTATCCACCGCCGAGATCTTCACATTGTGTGTGCCTTCAGAAAAGTCTGCGGTATTGATCCACTTCTTCTCTCCGGCCTTGCCCCACTTCTTGGTAAATGTGATAGGGTTGCCGTTATCCGTAACGGTAACCGTCCGGATATCCTTCTCCGTGTAGGTAAATTCCATGGATACATTTCCGCGGTAGTAGTAATCTCTTGCCGTACCGTCGAAATTGGTGGA
>CAMOHF010000073.1 GCA_946614685.1 uncultured Clostridia bacterium
CCTGTCTTGCGACTCCGGCGTATATACTGTTGATACCAAGGACTACTTAAAACTTAACAATTCTTACCGTATGAGATTGGCGAGAATCATTTTGGACGGCGTGGAGCATGAGGTGGGGCGTGGCGTTACATTTTCCGTGCCCCGCAACGTGACACGTGTGGAGATCGTGCCGGAGGTGATCAATTACTCCGTTGAGGATCCGCTTGTCAGCTATCAGCTGATCGGATATGATGCCAATCCGGTGATCTGCTCCTCCAGTCAGCTCTCCTCAGTTGCATATTCCAACCTCCAGCCCGGCGAGTATATCTTTGAACTCTCCGTCTTAGACGAGAACGATACCGTAGTGGAGCAGAGCCACTACACTATCATGCGTGAACACAACTTCCATGACACGAGCTTTTTCCACATCTATCTGCTGATCGTGGGCGCACTGGCCGTAGCATGGATCTCCTGGTACATCGCGCAGCGGATTATGGAACACCAGAAACGCGAACTTGAGCGTCAGATCACGATGGGTAAGCAGACCATTATGGCGATCGCGCGAACCGTCGATGCCAAGGACGAGAATACCAGTCAGCACTCCCAGCGTGTATCCGAATACTCCGTGATGCTCGCAAGAGAACTCGGCTTTACGGAGGAAGAGTGCGAGAACCTGCGCAATGCAGCACTGCTTCACGATATCGGCAAGATCGGTATCCCCGACAGTATCTTAAACAAGCCTGCAAAATTGACCGATGAAGAGTACGCGATCATGAAGACGCACGTGACCAGAGGCGCCGAGATCTTAAAGGACTTCACTATGATCGACCACGTGGTCGAGGGTGCGAAGTATCACCATGAGCGCTATGACGGCAAGGGGTATCCGAGCGGTCTTGCAGGGGAAGAGATTCCGATCTACGGCAGGATCATCGGCGTGGCGGATGCATTTGACGCCATGACCCAGAACCGTGTTTACCGAAAGAAACTGGACATTTCATGGGTGCTCGAGGAAATCGAGCGCTGTAAGGGATCGCAGTTCGATCCCGAAATTGCGGATATTATGATCCGACTGGTTCATGAGGGCAAGATCACGTTTGATATGGACAAGATCCGCGGAACAAAGGAGGATGCACAATGAAAAAGATCAACATCGTAAGCATCCTGGCGTCCCTTGTGATGATTCTTGTGACATGTGCCGGATATGAACTTTATGAGCGCAAGGTACCGAAGGAGCGAAGTATCAAGGTCGGCATCATCTACGACGGAGACGAGAGCGCACCCTATACGGCCAACTTTGTAAAATCCAAAAGACAGATCGAGGCGGACTACGGCGCTAAGGTTCAATTCGTCGAAAAGACATGTATCTCCGACGAGAATGCGGAATCGGTACTCCGCGAACTCTGCAGGGAAGACTGCAATCTGATCTTTACAACCAGCTACGGATACGGAGAGGCGGCGAAAAAGCTTGCTGCAGAATATCCTGATATCGAGTTTTGTCAGGCAACCTGCGCAAATGCCAATGACGATCCTGTGCTTGATAATTACCATACCTTTATGGGTCATATCTATGAGGGCAGATACATTGCCGGCGTTGCGGCCGGTATGAAGCTTTCGGAGTTGATCAAAGAAGGCGTATTAAGGCCCGAAGATATCAAGATCGGTTATGTGGCAGCATTTCCCTATGCGGAAGTGATCTCCGGTTATACGGCATTCTTCCTGGGGGTTCGTTCCGAGTGCCCGGATGCCGTGATGTATGTGAGATACACCAACACTTGGGAGAGTTATTCCAAGGAGAAGGAGTGCACGGAGAAGCTTCTTGACGAGGGCTGTGTCCTGATCTCGCAGCATTCGGATACGACAGGACCCGCGGCAGCCTGCGAGGCGCGCTCCGGCAGTCAGATCGTCTTTCATGTCGGCTATAACCAGAGTATGATGGACGTGGCGCCGAAGACCTCTCTGATCAGTACCAAGATCAACTGGACACCTTATATGAAGACGGCGGTGGATGCATGTATCAACGGATATAAGATCGAGTCCCGGCTGGATGCCACAATCCACGGACACGATGCAGGTGCCGGTTTTGACAAGGACTGGGTCCAGATGGTGGAACTCAATACCCTGATCGCAACCGAGGGAACCGAGGAGAGGATCGAAGAACTGAAAGGCAAATTCATCAAAGGATCCATGAACGTGTTCCAAGGTGATTATACGGGAACCAATCCCATGAATCGCGAAGATGTCTACGATCTGTCCGAGGGTTACGTTGAGAATCAGGATTCTTCCGCACCCACGTTCCACTATGTTTTGGATGATGTGATCATTGAGGAAAAATGATAAAAATAGTGGTTCACTTTTCGTGGGTTTACTGCTATAATCGAACAGTCACGGGACGGACCGCGGCGGAATGAGTAGTTTGGAGGATATAGAAATGGGCGGTTTTTTTGGAGTAACATCAAAAGAAGATTGTGTGTTTGATGTGTTTTTCGGAACGGATTATCACTCTCATCTGGGTACCAGAAGAGCGGGTATGGCGGTATACGATCCGAAGGACGGATTTGAGAAGTCAATCCACAAGATCGACAACGCACCGTTTCGTACCAAATTCGATAAAGAAGCGAATACCATGCACGGCGTATACGGCATCGGATGTATCTCGGATTACGAGGCGCAGCCGATCCTTGTAAAGTCTCATCACGGTTCCTTCGCCATCACTACGGTCGGCAAGATCAACAACGCACAGGAGATCATCGACAAGATCATGGAGGGGCGTACACACTTCTTCGTGATGAGCAACGGTGAGATCAACGCAACGGAGCTTGTCGCCGCAATTATCAACCAGAAAGACAATTTCATTGACGGCATCCGCTATGCGCAGGAGATCATCGACGGTTCCATGTCCATGCTCATCCTGACCGAGAAGGGTGTCTACTGTGCAAGAGATAAATTCGGCAGGACGCCGATCGTGATCGGAAAGAAGGACGGCGCACACTGCGCGGCTTTCGAGAGCTTTTCCTTCCTGAACCTCGGTTATACGATCGAGCGTGAGTTAGGTCCCGGAGAGATCGCCGTGATCACACCGGATGCCTTAAAGACGCTGGTTCCTCCCGGAGACAAGATGAAGATCTGTACATTTCTCTGGATCTACTACGGTTATCCCGCATCCGTTTACGAAGGCGTATCCGTGGAAGAGATGCGTATGAGAAACGGTGAGTATCTGGCGAGACGCGACAAGGCGAACCCCGACACGGTTGCCGGCGTTCCCGATTCGGGTACGGCGCACGCGGTCGGTTATGCGAATGAGTCCGGAATTCCTTTTTCCAGACCTTTCATCAAGTACACACCGACCTGGCCGAGATCCTTCATGCCCACCATCCAGAGCAAGAGAAACCTGATCGCGAAGATGAAACTGCTTCCCGTGAAGGAACTGATCGAAGATAAAAGCCTGCTTCTGATCGATGACTCCATCGTCAGAGGAACACAGCTTCGCGAGACGACAGAGTATCTCTTCGAGAACGGAGCCAAGGAAGTACATATCAGACCTGCATGCCCGCCGCTGGTGTTCGGCTGCAAGTACATCAACTTCTCCAGATCCAATTCCGAGATGGAGCTGATCACGAGAGTGGTGATCGAGGAACTCGAGGGCGGAGAGGTTTCGGAGGAGACACTGCGAGAGTATGCTGATTTCAACTCTGAGAAATACGAAAAGATGGTTGAAAAGATCGGCGAGAAGCTGAAGTTTACATCCCTTCGCTTCCAGAGACTGGACGATATGCTTGATGCGGTAGGTATCGACCACGACAAGATGTGCACCTATTGCTGGAACGGACGGGAGTAGCGGAAAGGACAGCCTATGCTTGGCGACGAATACGGAAACGATTATAGGGATGACGGCAGACGTCTCGATACGGACCCGGATTTTACCATGGGACCCAAGCTGACGCTCGGTGACGACCAGCCTTCGGGAGGCAGAAAGCTCGGTGATGAGCAGCCCGTCGGAGCGTGGGATTATCGAACGCTGCCCAATAAAACACTGGAACTCGTAAGAAACACCGGAGATATGCATCAGGAGGGTACCGGTTATTATGCTGACAGCGAGACAGAGATGCTTACGGTTCTGGCTTATTTGAATTACGGTGAGAAAACCGGAACCACCGAATCTATGCGTGAGCAGATCGACGAAGCGGTCAAGAAGGTCGACGAACTCCGTCTCGTGGAGCGCGAGGAAGTCGATAAGGACAGCTTTATCAATATTCAATTCTAAAGGAGACTTTTTAAAATGAAAAAGAAAATCTTATGCGGCCTTCTGGCATTATCCATGGCAGCGCTGGCTCTTGCCGGATGCGGAAAGAAGAATGAGGAAAAGAATACATTTACCGTAGGCTTTGACGCAGAGTATCCGCCTTACGGCTATATGGACGAGAGCGGCGAATACACGGGCTTTGATCTTGAACTTGCCGAGGAAGTCTGCAAGATGAACGGCTGGGAGCTCAAGAAGCAGCCTATCGCCTGGGACAGCAAGGACAACGAATTAAACTCCGGTTCCATTGACTGTATCTGGAACGGATTCACCATCAACGGACGCGAGAATGATTACACATGGTCCGTACCTTACGTAGACAACAGTCAGGTAATCGTAGTTTCCGAGAAGTCCGGGATTAACGATCTCGCAGGACTTGCAGGCAAGACGGTCGGCGTTCAGGCTGCATCCGCAGCACTCGACGTACTTTCCGATGAGGAAGGTCAGAAGGCACTTGCTGACACCTTCGGAAAGCTCCAGGAGTTCTCCGATTACAACACCGCATTTGTAGAGCTTGAAGCCGGTTCCATTGACGCGATCGCTATGGACATCGGTGTGGCACAGTATCAGATCGAAAGCCGCGGAAGCGGATACAAGATCTTGGACGAGCACTTAAATGCAGAGCAGTACGGCGTGGGCTTTAAACTCGGCAACGAAGAGCTCCGCGACAAGGTGAACAAATCCTTGAAGGAACTGAAGGCAAACGGCAAGTTTGATGAACTTGCAGAAAAGTACGGACTCTCCGATATGACTTGCCTCGAGCAGTAATCATCCGACAGGAGTGGAGACACTCCTGTCTTACTTATTAGACGTATGACGGAGGAACCATGAAATTTCAGGTTATGATGGAACAATTGGCGGGCGGTATGCTCGCATCCATGGGCATCTTTTTTCTGACGCTGATCTTTTCCCTGCCCTTAGGCTTGCTTGTGGCGTTTGGAAGGATGTCCAAGAACCGCGTGGTGAGCGGGATCATCGGATTCTTGATCTCGGTGCTTCGCGGTACACCGCTGATGCTTCAGCTTCTGGTGGTATATTTCTTTCCCTACTACCTTTTCGGATGGTCCATCGCCGGATGGAGATTTCCGGCGATCATCGTCGGCTTCTCGGTGAATTATGCGGCTTATTTTGCGGAGATTTACAGATCCGGTATCGAGGCCATCGATAAGGGACAGCATGAGGCGGCTTATATCCTCGGTTATACGAAGACACAGACTTTTTTCAGGATCATTCTGCCGCAGGTGATCAAGATCATCCTGCCGGCGATCACCAACGAGATCATCACGCTGGTCAAGGATACCTCGCTTGCTTTCTCACTTTCCTATATGGAGATGTTCTCCATCGCAAAGCAGATCGCAGCCAGAGAGACGACCTTCCTGCCCTTTGTGGTATCTGCGGTCTTTTACTATGTGTTCAACCTGATCGTGGCCTTTGTCATGCGACGCATGGAAAAGCGCCTGGCGTACTACTAGGAAGGAGGATGTGCGATGGTTTACGTTGAGATGAAAAACGTCGAAAAATCCTTCGATGATCTGGAAGTATTAAAGGGGATTTCCTTATCCGTAACCGAGGGTGAGGTTGTATCCATCATAGGGCCCTCCGGCTCCGGAAAGTCTACCCTCCTTCGTCTGGCAACGCTGCTTGATACGATGAACAAGGGAGAACTTTCCTATATGGGCGAGCAGGTGGTAAGGATGGAACACGGGTATTCTGTGTACGAAAAACCTGCGAAGTTGCGGGAGATCAAGGCGGACTTCGGCCTTGTGTTTCAGAACTTCAATCTGTTCCCGCACAAGAC
>CAMOHF010000074.1 GCA_946614685.1 uncultured Clostridia bacterium
TCTGAGTTGCGATCCATCTGTCGATGATGTCGTCCTTCACCGCATAGGCAACCGCCTGGAATACCTGCTGGGGATCGGCGTCCTCGATATTCTTACGGAAGAGGTTTTTTACGTTGTTGATGACTTCTTTCTTGAAGCCCTCCTTGTCAAAACTGCTCACTGCTACTGCTTTCTTCATAGTGTTCCTCCTTATTTGATTTCGCCTAAAGCTTCTCCACACCGAGTACGACTTTCTCGCCGTTGATGTTCCAATCCTTGGAATGTGCAGGAGCCTTTCCTTCGATAAACGCTTCTCCCAAAACTACGCGTTTGATCTCGTCGGCGTTCTTCTCCATCAATTGCATGATCTTGTCATTGTCGGAGATATATACCTGAATGTGATCCGTGACATCAAACCCTGCTTCCTTACGCATGGTCTGGATCTTGGAGATCAGCTCGCGGACAAATCCTTCCTCGATCAATTCCGGTGTGAGCTTTGTCTCGATCACAACAGTAACGTAATTGTCTCCCTCGGTAACATAGTCCTCGGACTGTGCCACGTCGATCAGGAGATCTTCCTCGGCAAGGGATACCTCTGTGCCGTCCACGGTAAATGTAAGGGCTCCGGTATCCTTCAGGGTTGCCATTGCCTCGCTTCCGTTGACATTTGCAAGGTACTCCTTGATGCCTCCGAGCTGCTTGCCATACTTCGGTCCCACGGTGCGAAGCTGGGGCTTGAATGTATAGGAGGTAAATGCGGACAGGTCATCCTTGAATTCGATGGCCTTGACATTTAACTCATCCTTCACGATCTCAAGGAAACGATCCTCCAAGGTCTTGCCCTTGATGTACATCTTTGCGATGGGCTGACGGCTCTTGATGTTCGCTGTGTTTCTTGCCGCACGTCCGAATACCACGCACTTTCTGACCTCATCCATCGCAGCCTCGAGATCCTGATCGATCAGTGCCTCGTCAGCAACAGGGAAGTCGCAGAGATGGATGGAGATCGGTGCGCTTTCGTCTACCTTTCTCACGATGTTCTGATAGATATCCTCGGTGAGGAAGGGGATCATCGGTGCCGCAGCCTTACAGAGCGTAACCAAAGCCGTGTAAAGTGTCATGTAAGCAGCTACCTTGTCGTCCGGCATATCCTTCACCCAGTAGCGCTCGCGTCCGCGGCGCACATACCAGTTGGACAGGTCGTCCACGAACTCGGAGAGTGCCTTGGTTGCCTCGGGAATCTTGTACGCAGCCAGGGACTCATCCACCGTCTTTACGGTTGTATGAAGTCTCGAAAGCAGCCACTTGTCCATAACGGAAAGCTTTTCGATGTCGAGTGTATGCTCTGCGGGATTGAAGTTGTCAATATTCGCGTAGAGTACGTAGAACGCATAGGTGTTCCAAAGCGTACCCATAAATTTGCTCTGACCTTCCATAATGGCATCCTCGTGGAAGCGGTTGGGAAGCCAGGGTGCGGAGTTGCTGTAGAAGTACCAGCGGATTGCATCCGCGCCGTACTTATTCAAGGCGTCCATCGGGTCTACGGCGTTGCCCTTGGACTTACTCATCTTCTGTCCGTCCTTGTCGAGCACGTGTCCCAAAACGATGACGTTCTTAAACGGCGCCTTGTCAAAGAGGAGTGTCGAGATGGCCATCAGAGAGTAGAACCATCCTCTTGTCTGATCCACAGCCTCACTGATAAAGTCAGCGGGGAAGTTGTCATCAAAGATCTCCTTGTTCTCAAACGGATAATGCCACTGTGCGAAGGGCATGGATCCGGAGTCGAACCAGCAGTCGATTACCTCGGGGACTCTCTTCATCTCGCCGCCGCAGTCGGGACATTTTAAGGTCACGGCATCAATGTACGGACGGTGAAGTTCGATATCATCCGGGCAGTTGTCGCTCATGGCTTTTAGTTCCTCGATGGAACCGATCGCATGACGCTTGCCGCAGGAGCACTCCCAGATATTAAGCGGTGTACCCCAGTAACGGTTTCTCGAAAGTCCCCAGTCCTGAACGTTCTCGAGCCATGCGCCGAAACGTCCCTTACCGATACCCTCGGGAATCCAGTTTACGGTGTTGTTGTTCGCAACCAGGCGGTCACGTACCGCTGTCATCTTGATGAACCATGTGTCTCTCGCATAGTAGATGAGCGGTGTATCACAGCGCCAGCAGAACGGGTAGTCGTGCTCGAACTTCGGCGCATCGAACAGCTTGCCTTCCTTCTCGAGGTCGACCAGAATCGGCTTGTCCGCATCCTTCACGAACATGCCTGCATAAGCGGTCTCCTCGGTCATCTCACCCTTGCCGTTCACAAACTGTACGAAGGGAAGATCATAATCACGGCCGACACGGGAGTCATCCTCACCGAAGGCCGGTGCGATATGTACGATTCCGGTACCGTCATCCATGGTGACGTAAGCGTCACAGGTGACGAAATGTGCCTTCTTGCCCTGCTTAGCGGCAACCTCACCCGCGCAGGCGAAAAGAGGCTCGTATTCTCTTCTTTCAAGGTCGGTACCTTTCATGGTGGCAAGGACCTCGTAAGCCGGCTTGCCTTCCTCGGCGAGCTTGCCGAGTACGTTGTCAAGAAGCGCCTCAGCCATATAGTAGGTATAACCGTCCGCCGCCTTCACCTTGGCGTAAGTATCCTTCGGGTTCACGCAGAGCGCAACATTGGAAGGAAGCGTCCAGGGTGTGGTGGTCCATGCGAGGAAGTAGGCATCCTCATCCACGCATTTGAATCGTACGATGGCAGAACGCTCCTTCACCTGCTTGTATCCCTGCGCCACCTCGTGGCTCGAAAGCGGGGTACCGCAGCGCGGGCAGTAGGGTACGATCTTGAATCCCTTATAAAGAAGATCCTTTTCCCAGATCTGCTTTAACGCCCACCACTCGGACTCGATAAAGCTGTTGTGATATGTAACATAAGGGTCATCCATGTCGGCCCAGAATCCGACCTTGCCGGAGAACTGTTCCCACATGCCCTTGTACTTCCATACGGATTCCTTACATTTCCGGATGAAGGGATCGAGGCCGTATGCTTCGATCTGCTCCTTGCCGTCGATGCCGAGGGACTTCTCCACCTCAAGCTCCACCGGAAGACCGTGGGTATCCCAGCCTGCCTTACGGATGATCTTGTGTCCCTTCATCGTCTGATAACGGGGGATCATATCCTTGATAACACGTGTCAGCACGTGTCCGATATGCGGTGTGCCGTTCGCGGTCGGCGGTCCGTCATAAAATGTATATGTCGGTAAATCTTTCTTTTCTTCAATGCTCTTCTCGAAGATCTTATTCTCGTTCCAGAAATTCAGCACGAGCTCTTCACGCTCTGCGAAATTCAGTTTGGGTGAAACCTTTTCGTACATCAAAAAGCATCCTTTCTCTCAAAACTATATTCGGTAGAAATCCTATCGGATTTCTTTGAAGTCGCTCTAAGCCGCGACGGGCTGTCTGCATCAAAGATGCAGACCATAGTTAACCAAGTTTCTATTATAATGGACAGACAAGGCCGATGTCAACAAAACTCTTTATTTACCCGCCGTTTTCGGATATAATGTTGAACAGTGACAATGGTCAGTATCAAGAAAGGAATTTATCCAGTATGATCAATTTTAAAATCGGAATCATGGGTGCCGGTCACATCGCCGGTACCGTAGCAGATACGATCGAGAAGCTCGATGCCTTCGAGGTCTCCGCTGTTGCATCAAGAAGTGTTGTAAAGGCCGAGGAATTCGCCAAGGCGCACAACATCGAGACCTTCTACGGCTCGTACGAGGCGCTTGCGAAGGACCCCGATGTGGAGCTTATTTACATCGCTACGCCGCACGCTTTTCACGCCGAGCAGGCGAAGATGTGCTTAAACGCCGGCAAGCCCGTGCTCGTTGAGAAAGCATTCTCCTATGATGCAAAGACGACCGAGGAAGTCTTCAAACTCGCCGAAGAGAAGCGTCTCTTCTGCGGAGAGGCTATGTGGATCCGCTTTATGCCCATCTACAAGCTGCTTTGCACTGTGATCCGCGACGGCATGATCGGCCACGTCAATCACATCGCCATGAGCCTCGGCTACGATATCAAGACAAAGGAACGTATCGGCGAGCCCTCTTTAGCCGGCGGTGCACTGCTTGACTTGGGCGTCTATCCGATCAATGTAATGTCCATGGTCTACGGCATGGCACCGAAGGGCGTCTCCAGTACCTGCGTCAAGCTGAACACCGGCATGGACGCTCAGGAGAATCTCCACTTCCACTTCAACCAGGCACAGACCGCCGACGCCTTCGTCACCGTGATGTACGATATGGACAACCGCTGCTTCATCTACGGAGATGCCGGTATGATCGAAGTCGACAACATCAACAACCCGAAGGAGTTCACCGTATACACAGCGAAGCGCGAGGTAAGACTTTCCGCGAAGATCCCCGAGACACAGATCTCCGGCTATGAGTACGAGTTCATCGCCGCAAGAGATGCCATCATCACAGGCAAGACCGAGTGTCCCGAGATCACGCATGCAGAATCCGTCCGCATTATGAAACTGATGGATTCACTCCGCGAAGCATGGCAGATCAAATTCCCGATGGAAGCATAGACGATACCAAAAAGGCGAGCCGGTTTATAACCGACTCGCCTTTTTTGTTTTATCCTTTATATTCCGACATGAAGTCTAACGCCGAAGCAAGCATCTCGATCGGGAGCTGGCCGGGGGCCGAGCCCTCTCCGACACTTGCAAATGTGATGGCGCTTCCGGTGATCTCACCGGTGATCCTGGTCATGGCGCCAAGTTTGCCCATCGACATGGTGACGATCGGAATCCTGGCGTATTTTTCATGCATGATGACTGTCGCTTCCATCAGCCGCAGAACATCCTGCTTGGTCTCGGGCATGGCCGCAAATTTTGCGATATCCGCCCCGAGTTCCTGCATATGCCGAAGCCGCTCGACGATCTCCGGCGTCGCAGGCGTTGCGTCAAAATCATGATTGGACAAGAGCGCTGCGATTCCCGCCCCGTGCGCGGCACCGATCAGTGACCTGCATCGGTCATCGCCCAGGGACATCTCGATGTCCACGGCATCCGCCAGTTTCGCATCGATAACTCGCGTTAGGATCGGCGGGATTTCAGCCTGCGGGATCCTTCCGCCTTCTTCCCTGCTTCGGAGCGTAAAGAGAAGTCCCTTCTCAGGAAACATCTCGCGCAGCATCTCCATGATGCCCGCAATTTCGTCCGTATTCTCCGGCTGTTTTAGAAAGTCCGCACGGATCTCCAAAAGATCTATGGTGACTCCACGTAAACAGGCCGACCGTATAAGGTCGGCCTGTTTCTTCATCTCTTCCGCCGTGGTTCCGGTGAGGGGCACACATACGCGCGGCCTCTCCTCTCCCACGGTGATATCTTTGATTTTACAGAGTGTTGCACTCATTTATTTTACCTTAGTGAAGAACTTTGCATCGAAGAGCTTTGCGAAATCATCTGTCGATGCAATGACTTTGTCGTCGTAAACATATGCCGAAACTGCCATAAAGAGTCCGGGTTCAACTTCCATAACTCCGTAGTACATTTTGACAGGCATGTCAAACAATGTGTAGGACTGTACCTGTACAAGCACATCCTTGTCACCGGCCTTCAGTGTCACGGGATCTTCCAGTTTCACATCCTTTGCATCGGAAACAGCGGACAGATCTGTTACCATGGTAGGAAGCACCTTATCTGCGCTTGCTTCCGTAGCCAGCTCATACTCTACCATCGTGCCGTTCTTTTCAAGATCTACGAAGTACTCGCATCCGTAAGAAAGCTCAAATCCGTCAGCGGGGTTGATCTTATACTCATGGTCATCCTTCTTAATGGTGTCTTCGGCTTTCTCATTACCCGCCTCGGTCGTGCTTTCCTCGGTCGTACCTTCCTCGGTTGTCTTATCCGGATCAGGATCGGGAAGCTCAATATCTCCGCCGCCGAAAAGTCCTGCCATTCTATCGCTCCAAGCCTGCATCTTGGCCTGATTTTCCTGAATAAGCTGTGAGAACGCGCTCTCATCCATGGTGGTAAGATCATACTCCTTACCCTGAGGAAGTGAAACAGCCTTGGTGCTTGC
>CAMOHF010000075.1 GCA_946614685.1 uncultured Clostridia bacterium
CCCATTTATCCTCCATGGTGCACCGGATATATTACATGATACCCGTGATCTCCAGCACCTCGCGTATATCGTGCACGGGTGTGATCTGCAGGTGATCCTTCACCTCCTGCGGCACCTCATCCAGGTCGTCCATGTTCTCAGCCGGGATCAGGACTCTGGAGATGCCGGCCCGGGTGGCAGCCATCAGTTTCTCCGGCAGACCTCCGATGGGCATCACGCCGCCCTGAAGTGAGACCTCACCCGTCATGGCGTAGTGCGGATCCACCGCCCTGTTTAAGATCAGGGACGCAAGTGCCGTCGTAAGCGTGATTCCGGCGGAAGGGCCGTCCTTCGGCACCGCACCTTCCGGTACGTGAATGTGCAGATCATGTGTTTCAAAGATCTGCGCACGGTCCGGATACAGATGCTTGACAAGGCTTACCGCGATCTTTGCGGATTCCTGCATCACCTCGCCGAGCTGTCCGGTCACAACGATCTCTCCCTTGCCTTTCACAAGCAGGGTTTCTATATAGAGAATATCTCCGCCCGCCGCCGTCCACGCAAGTCCGGTCACGATGCCCGGCTTTCCTTTGGCAAGCATCTTATCATGTCTGATCGGCTTTCTGTCAAAGAATTCCTTCAACTTCTTCGGCGTGACCGATACGCTCTTTTCACCGTCTTTTACCAGTTTCACCGCTGCCACACGGCAGAGGGAATCCATACGTTTCTTGAGTCCGCGGACGCCGGCTTCCATCGTGTAATCCTCGATGATCTTTGTAAGCGCCGGATCGGTCACCTTTAATTTGGACTTGCCGATGCCCATCTGCTTCATCGCCTTCGGAAGAAGATGTCTTTTCGCGATCTGGAACTTCTCCGTCTGCGTATAGCTGGGGAATTCAATCACTTCCATACGGTTTAACAGCGGCTCCGGGATGGTGTCCGTTGTGTTGGCCGTGCAGACAAAGAGCACATCCGACAGGTCGTAAGGTACGTTCATATAATGGTCGGTAAAGGTACTGTTTTGCTCGGGATCGAGAACCTCAAGCAGGGCGCTTGAAGGATCACCGCTTACATCGCGGAAGATCTTGTCCACCTCATCGAGGACCATCACGGGGTTTGAAGCTCCGCTTCTCTTGATACCCTCCATGATACGTCCGGGCATTGCGCCGATATAGGTTCTTCTGTGCCCTCGGATCTCTGCCTCGTCACGGATTCCGCCCAGGCTGACACGGACATATTCCCTGCCGAGAGCCTTGGCGATACTCTGTCCGATACTGGTCTTTCCGGTTCCGGGTGCTCCCACAAAGAGCAGGATGGATCCGGACTGTCTCTTATTGAGCGCCATCACCGCGATCTGTTCGATGATACGCTTCTTCACCTTCTTCATACCGTAGTGATCCTCGTCGAGGATCTCCTCGGCCTTGTGAATATCAAGTTCCGCAGCCTCCTCCTTCTTCCAGGAAAGGGCGGTCACAAAGTCCAGGTAATCGTAAAGCATACCGTATTCGTGGCTGTCCTTGCCCTCCTGTTTCATACGGTTCAAGACCTTCTTCGCCTCGTTTAAGGCCTCCTCATTCATACCGGAATTTTCGATCTTTTGCTCGAACCTACGGACATCTGTCACATTTTCCGGATGCATGTCATCGAGCTTTTGCTGCAGGATCTCGATCTGCTTCTTTAATGCGTCCTCGCGATAAATCTTCTCATGCTTTTCGGCCTGCTCGCTCACCGCCTCGGACTCCACCTTGATCATGGCCATCATCTCATAGAAGGCCTTCTCGCAGAGTTCCGTACGTTTCCTTAAGGAATCCGCCTCTAAGATCTCATAACGCTCCTCATTGTCGAGGCCGAGCTGCTGGGAAAGTGCCACCATCATCTCCCCGATGGACTTCCAGTGCATGACATAGCTTCTGGCCATCATGCCCCACTGGGTTCCCTGAATATAATGGATCATCATGGCACGCATTTCCTGGAAGCGCTCCGCAAGCTCCTCCTCGGTGATGTCATTCTTATCCTTGCGAAGTTCTCCCTCCGCGGAGATCTCTCCGTTTGAGATCTCGATTTCCTTAATATTCACTCTGTTTAAAGTACGAATGCCGATATTACCGTCGTCATCGATGGACTCCACCTTGCCCGCAAGTCCGATGGGATAGAAATCCTCCTCCCCCATCTGATCCCTCTCCTTGTCTTCCTTTAGCATCAGAAAGAGGATATCCTCACCGATCTCCGCATCTTTTCTGGCAAGTTCCTGGAAGTAATCATTCTGAAAGTAGATCCTGACACCGGGAACGATGAGTATATTATAAAAAGGTACTGTTGTCATCTTCATCATCCTTTCTTGTTAGCACTCTCATCCGCTGAGTGCTAAATCGTATTGACATCTTATCCCAAGTTGTTTCAAATGTCAAGCAGTATCCTGTGATTTCCTGCTTTCCGTCTCGCTTCCCTTTCCCACACCGATCAGATAGATCGACGCACCGCCGAATGCGCGGACCGCCGCCGCAGGGCTCTCGTATACCCTGTCGTCTCCCGCATTCTTAATACAGTAACCTTCGTCCTTCTTTACGATGGCAACGGTGTGGATCATGGAGAAAAGCCTGTGTCCCCGATTGTACGCAGTCAGGATCCATGCATCATAGCCTTCGGCAAATGTGTCGAGCGCACCGGAAAAAAGCGCACGACCGGACAGGTGTCCCGTTCGATAGCCGGACTTTTGAAGTGCCTCTTCTATCTTTTTCGGATTCGATCCGAACTTTCCGCCAAAGCAGATTCCGTCTTCGGAATAGCATTTTAAGAGTTTCGGAAAATCCGGTGTCTCTCCCAAAGCCACGCGTACATTGTAATCCGCGATCACTTCGCAGGTATTGTCTGCGGCATCCATCCTTCGACCGTTAAAAAACAACCGTTCCGCTAGTTTCCCCGCATGTCCGTACCGCATGCCCGAAAGCATCTTCTGATGCTCGATATATCCGACGGAGTCCTGCGCCTTCTTCCGAAGTTCTCCCCAGGATTTTTCATTGATCTCATACTGCCGAGCGGACTTTGCCTTCGACATACCGCCCGAAAGAAGGTTCATCGTCCCGAGTGCGACCGCATCCTTCAGACTGTACGCATCCTTTCCCTTCTCCGGAAGCTCGCTTCCGATCACAGCCGCAAACAAAATGGCACAGCCGATCCACTCGCGCCCCGAGGGAAACTGCCTCAGTATGATGATGCCTGTCAGCACGGAAAAGACCGACTCCAGGCTCATCAGGATCGTAGCCACCGCAGGCTCCGCATAGCGCTGTCCCACAAGCTGAAGTGTGTAGGCAACTCCACAGGACATGATGCCTGAGTAAAGCAATGACGGACCGGCATCGCATACTGCCGAGGTCGTCGGATGTTCCGCAAGCAGCATCGGCAAAATTGAAAACGTCGCCGAGGCGGTAAACTGCAGGAAGGAAAGCAGCACTCCGTCCGTCTTTTTCACAAAATGATCCACGAGCATAATGTGTGTGGCAAAAAACAGGGAGCAGACCAGGCACTGCAGATCGCCGGGATCCACCTGCGATAACTCATTTCCGGAAAACGAGAGAAAGTAGAGTCCCACCAAAGCGGCAAATGCGCAGACAAAGAGTTTTCCGGGTACCCTTTTCTTTAAGACAACGGACAAAAAAGGTACCAGTATGATGTAAAGAGCCGTGATAAATGCGGCTTTTCCGGCCGATGTGGTACGGAGTCCCGCATTTTGAAACCAGGACGCACACGAAAGAACGGCACCGCAGGCAAGTCCTCCCATAAGATCCGCCCGGGTGATCCTTTGCTTCTCACCCGATGCCACGCGTCTGATCATCAAAAAGATTCCGAGAACCGTCACGGCGAGCACACTTCTTATGCACTGAAATGTGAAGGGACCGATATAATCCATCCCCACACTCTGCGCTACAAACGATGATCCCCAGATCATGGCACAAAGCAAAAGCGCGATATTTCCTTTTCTTTGTTCACGTTTCGTCATGTCCGTCATTATACAACGCGGTCGCCATGCCGTCAAACAAGGCGCCCTTGCCAATCCCGACCGATTCAACTATAATACCCATATGCAATCTAAGAACTGACGGAGGATTTCTCATGTCCGACTATATCATCCGCGGCATGGCCGCAAATGATCAGGTGCGTTTTTTCGCCTGCACATCCACGGAAATCGTTGAAAAAGCCAGAGTGACCCACAACTTGTCCCCTGTCGTAACCAATGCTTTGGGACGACTCTTAACCGGCGGCGTGCTGATGGGCTCCATGATGAAAAATGAAACCGATAAACTCACCATCCGCATCCAGTGCCAGGGTCCCATCTCCGGCATGCTGGTGACGGCGGATTCCCTTGGACACGTCAAGGGCTATGTCAGCGAGACGGATGTCATGCTGCCCGCCTCAGCGCTCTCCGAAGCCATCGGACTCGGTGTGATGAGCGTCATCAAGGATATCGGTCTGAAAGAACCCTATATGGGAGATACCCATTTGGCCAAGAGCAATATTGCCGAGGATCTAACCTACTACTTTGCAACCTCGGATCAGATTCCCTCTTCCGTTGCCTTAGGCGTCCTGCAGGGACAGGATATGAAGGTCAGCCACGCAGGCGGATTCATTATCCAACTGATGCCCTTCGCGGGTGAGGAGATCATCTCCTATCTTGAGGAGCGCTTAAGAGACTTTTCGTTCACCGCCCTTCTAAAGGCCGGTAAGACTGTGGAGGAGATCATAAACGAAGTCTTCGGAGACTACGACGTAAAGATCACCGACACACTGCCTGCAGCCTATGTCTGTGACTGCAGTAAGGAACGCGTGGAGCAGGCCGTGATCAGTCTCGGCAGGAGAGAACTCTCTGCCATGATCGCAGAAGACAAACCCATCGAGGTTGTTTGCGATTTCTGCAGAACCAAGTACGCATTTTCTGCGGAGGAATTACTCCGCATGTTAAAAGAAGGACGACCGAAATAGGTCGAAAGGAGCATATATGTCATACGTTGACCTTCACCTTCACTCAACCGCATCGGACGGATCCTGCACACCCTCCGAAGTCGCTGATCTTGCGATAGACGCCGGACTTTCTGCCATCGCCTTAACCGATCACGACACCGTGGACGGTATCCCGGAAATACTTTCCCACACTGCGGACAAAGCGATCCGCGTCATCCCCGGCATCGAACTTTCCGCCTACTACAAGAACCGTGAGGTTCATATCCTCGGATACTTTATGGATCACAAGAATCCGGAGCTTGCCGCGGCACTTGACGAGATGAAACGTGCCAGAGAAGACCGCAACAAAAAAATGGTCGAATTGATGCAGGCAGACGGTCTGCCCGTCACCATGGAAAAGCTTCTCCACGGCAATCCGAACAGCGTGATCACACGGGCACATTTTGCCAGAGTTTTAGTCGAGGAAGGCGTCTGCAAGGACAAGAACAAAGCATTCAAGAGCTATATCGGCGTCGGATGCAAGTACTACCTGCCGAAGCCTCAGGTGGACTGCGAAAAAGCCATGCGGATCCTGACCACCTACGGCAAGGCGGCCTACCTCGCCCATCCCCTGCTCTACCACTTCGGCTACAGGGAGATCGAGGAGTTACTCGAATATCTTAAGTCTCTCGGCCTCGTGGGCCTTGAAGCCTACCACTCATCCAACAATCGCTATGAAAGCGAGAAGCTCTCCGCTATTGCGCGAAAGCACGAACTGTCTGTCTCCGGCGGAACCGACTTCCACGGCGTTGTAAAGCCGAACATTAAGATCGGTGTCGGCCGCGGCAATATGCGCATCCCCGAAGAATATCTCAAGGATCTAGACGCGTACAATGTATAGGTATAATCTCGAGCGGGTCCTCGCAACGGGGATGCCGGATGACCGCGAGTATAACATAAAAAAACCCGATAGGAAAACCTATCGGGTTTTTTAAGTTGCATATTGCCGCGTCTAGAACTTGCCTGCCTTTGCAGCCTCCTCGATGGAAACAGCCGTAGATACGGTCATACCAACCATCGGGTTGTTACCTGCGCCGCTCAGACCCATC
>CAMOHF010000076.1 GCA_946614685.1 uncultured Clostridia bacterium
TATGGCGAACCCCACACCGGAGATCATGCCGGATGAGGCGAAGGCAGGCGGTGCAAGGATCATCGCTACCGGACGTTCCGATTTCCCGAACCAGATCAACAACGTACTGGTATTCCCGGGTATCTTCCGCGGCGCTTTGGATGCACGCGCATCCCAGATCACGGAGGAGATGAAGATGGCAGCTGCAAGAGCCATCGCATCCATCGTATCCGACGACGAGCTCTCTGAGGAGTACATCGTTCCGGATGCATTTAACGAGAATGTTGCAAAGGCCGTAGCAAAGGCAGTGGCTGACTGTGCGGCAAAACAGTAGATACAGCGGGAGAATCTATGCAGGCAAAACTTGATGCAGTCAAGCAGGAAGTGAACAAGGTAATCAAAGGCAAGGAGTACGTGGTGGAGAAGGTGCTCGCTGCGGTGATCGCAGGGGGACATATCCTGATGGAGGATATCCCGGGCGTCGGAAAGACCACGCTTGCCACCACATTTGCCAAAAGTATGTCTATGGACTACAAGCGTGTGCAGTTTACACCGGACGTGCTTCCCAGTGATATCCTGGGATTTTCCATGTACAACGCGGCAACCAAGGAATTCGAATACAGAGAAGGAGCCTGTTTCTGTAATCTCTTTCTGGCAGACGAGATCAACCGTACCTCCCCGAAGACGCAGTCTGCACTTCTCGAGGTGATGGAGGAGGGGACGGCTACGGTGGACGGGGTTACGAGATCGCTTCCGGATCCCTTTGTGGTGATCGCAACGGAGAACCCCTACGGTTCTTCCGGTACGCAGATGCTGCCGGAGTCCCAGTTGGACCGCTTTATGGTATGCCTTTCCATGGGCTACCCCGAACACTCGGATGCTGTGAAGATTCTGAAGGGCAATGCCTCAAGACCTGTGGAACAGGTGGCTGCCGTGATGACGGCGGACGAGCTCGTGGCAGTCAGAAAGATGACCAACGACATGTTCATCCGCGATGAGATCTATGAGTACATCGTGACCATCGTGGAAAATACCCGCACGAATCCCATGTTCTCCATGGGCGCAAGCCCCCGAGGTACCATCGCACTGCTTCGTATGGCGAAGGCGATGGCCGTGATCGACGGCAGGGATTACGTAACAGCTGAGGATGTGCAAAACTGTGTCAAGGATACCCTCGGACACAGAGTGAAACTTGCAGCCAGGGCGAAGGCCCAGGGCATGACGGTGGACCAGGCACTTCGCAATCTTCTGGCCCTGCTTGCCGTTCCCAGAAACTGATTTTGAACTGACATACAAATGACTGTGGTGAAATATATGGATTGTATCGTAAGAATAATTGCATACCTTTTGTTGCTTGCGATTCACGTGTTGATCTATATATTTCTCCACAGTCATTTTTATTTTATTTTGCTTGTGGCGATGGTTACGGCACCGATTCTTACGGCTGCCGCCAATTTCTGGCTGCGCCGGTCCGTCTCTGTGGAGATCCTGGCAGGAACGGGCAAGGAAGCGTATGCGAGAAAGCGGGAGGAGACCTTCTTCTATCTGAAGGTGAAGAATACCTCCTGGGCCATGAGCCTTGACGCAAAGGTATCGCTTACCATCGCGAACACCTTCTTCGGTACCGAGGGTACATTTACGGTTTCCGTGCCCGTACATATGCACGGAACCTATGAACTCGAGATTCCTGTGATCCCGGATTTTCCGGGCATCGTGACACTTCAGGCAGATGCGATCCGCGTGAAGGATCTGCTTGGATTCTTCTATCTGAAGAAGAAGGTGGCGTCCTCGGCTTCTGTGACGGTGATGCCGTCGTATGTCGGCAAGGGTACCTACGACCGGACGGCAGTGGAAAGCGGCATGCTCGAGAGTGAGGAAAGCTCCAAGCGCGGCAATGATTTTTCCGACGTGCAGGAGATCCGTGAGTACATTCCCGGCGACAAGCTGATGAGCATTCACTGGAAGCTGTCGGCGAAACGCGATGTGTTGATGGTGAAGGACCGCGTATCCATGTCCGACAGGCAGCTGGTGATCGTGCCGGAGCTTCTTTCCGACCACATGATGCTTGATGCCGTGGTGGAGGCAACCTACGGCCTGGTCAGGACGCTGATCGAGGACGGTACGACGGTGCGTCTGATGTACTGGAGTATGGGATCGTATGATTATCAGGAATTCCGGATCGATTATGCAAGTGATCTTGAGACTGCATTTGCCAGGATGTACTATGAACGGACCTATCAGGTGGCGGATGAGGCTGCCACGCATATGGCACAGGTTCATCCGGAGATCAAGTCCTATCTGTACGTGACGGGCGGCGGCTCGGGTGCGGATGTCTTTGTAAGGGAGAACGGATAGATGGCAAGAAAGGTGAAAGAACAAACACCTGTCCTGTGCGACGGCGTCAGACTGTCCGAGAGCTTCTACGAGAAGAAGGAGAATCGTATCTTCACGCTGCTTGTGAAGGGGTTCATCGTCTACCTTCTTGCGATGGGCGCTGTCGGCTTCTACCTGTCCGCTATGGATGTGTCATACAACGAGATCCTGTGCCACTTTGTGATCCTTGTGGTATCGCTTCTTTGCGCACTGCTTTACTACAGGCTGTTGATAGAAAATCTGGGCTATCTGGCGCTCTTTTTAACCTTCGGCTATCTGGTGCTTGTGTTCCGGGACTATATCAACTCCGGATACTATGCGATGGTGAACATCACGATCCGAAATGCTTCCGAGTACTTTGACGTGGATGTGAAAAAGCTCTATACGGAGCGGATCGGTGACCGTTATCTGACGATCACCTTGATGGCGATCTTTGTGGGCGTGGTGCTGGCCATCCTACTGAACGTCTTCATATCGAGACGTATGCAGTATGTAAATGCGCTGTTTGCGGTGATGTTTCTGAATGTGATCCCGCTTTATCTCGTGTTTGAACCCGGGATGCTCTACACGCTGATGATCGTGACCGGACTTTCCGCGTCCATGGTCATAAAGGGCGGAAGGCATTATAATCCCCTCTTGCAGATCAAGCGAAGCGATACGGCGTACGAACTGAAGGAGAAGCGAAAGAAGCGGGAATTCTCTTACATCTATGATGTAAAAGCTATGCTGCAGGCCGGGGCGCTGGCGGCGGTTTTCTCCATCCTGGTGGTTTCGGGCGTGCACGCCTTCCGGCCGGTGGAGAGCTTCAATGTCGGCTATAAGACCAACAAATACAAGGAACTGACCATGTCGGCCATCAGTACCGTGATGCTTGACGGTTTCGAGGGCCTGATGCGCGATTCGAGATACAAGGGAGGGTTGCGCTCCGGAGAACTCGGAAGTGTATCCTCTGTGCGTCTGGATCATCAGACGGATCTGATCATTCAGTTTACGCCATACGATGACAGCATGCTCTATCTTAGGGGCTTTGTCGGAGAAATCTACAATCCTTATCAGAATGAATGGACGACGGCGGAGGCTGTCCGCGGCGTATCTTTGGATCAGACGGCGGAGATCAATGCTTTGGAAGCCGCATATGACGAGGGAGATGAATTTGCTGCCCGAGGACAGATGCGGATTCGAAATGTGGACGGTGGACCCGATGTGACATATCGCCCCTACTACACGGCGGAGTACGTGAAGAACAGTCGAAACTTCTTCTATGATGTCACCTACTATCCGAGGCTACAGGGCAATATGGCCAGGATCAATCCGGATGATTATGAAAGCGGAGCGCCCTACACGGATGCGGATCTGTACGTGCCGCCGGAAAATTTACCGGTGATCGAAGCATTTGTCCGCGAGAACGGTATGCTCACGGATACCTCGGACCAGCTGATCATCCATGTGATGGACTATTTTCAGGAGAATATTCCCTACACGGTGCGGCCCGGCAAGACGCCGAAGGGTGAGGACTTCGTCAACTATTTCCTGACTGATAACAAGAAAGGTTACTGTGCGCATTATGCCTCGGCAGCAGTTTTGATCTTCCGCTATATGGGCATACCGGCCCGCTATGTGGAAGGCTACGCCGTAAGCTACGATGACGTGACCTCGGGCGAACTGATGGATGAGAAGGCGTATGCATACAGCGATTACTACGACGGATTCTCCGTACTCGGAGAGACGGCGATGGTAGAGGTCGAGGCGAAGGACGACGACGCCCATGCATGGGTGGAGGTCTACAGCGCCAAATTCGGTTGGATCCCGGTGGATGTGACGCCGGCAAGCTCGGGCGAGGAGGATGTCTCCGATTTCTGGAGCGACTTCGAACGGCTGATGGGAGACGGAGATTCCACCGACGGAGAGATCACCGACGGCGGCAACGGCTTGCGTATCTCCCAGAATCTGATCAAGACGGTGATCTATGTGATCGTCGGGCTGATGCTTGCGGCTTCCGCGTTCGGTGTGCTTCTTGTGCTGATCAGAAGGATTCTGTATCTGATCCGCTATACACGTGCGTCGGAAAGTGATAAACTTGTTATGAATTATGCGGCGCGACGGAAGAAGCGCGCCCGGAAGGACGAGGGCTTTAAGGCTTGCTTGAATTATAAGACACAGGTGGCCTACCTTGCGAAGGAGGAATTCCCTGCCTATGCGGATCTCGTCTCGCTTCTCGAACGTGCGGGATATGCGGCGGGAAGCATCGGAAAAGAAGAATTTGACAGAGCCATCGAGGCACTGAACACACTATATGCGAAAGAGAGGTAACTTAGATGAGAATACTTGTAACAGGCGGAGCAGGTTATATCGGAAGCCATACGGTTGTGGAACTATTGAATGAGGGACATGAGGCGGTGGTTGTGGACAACCTGTATAACGCAAGCGAGGTTTCTCTTTCCCGTGTGGAGGAGATCACCGGAAAGAAGGTTACATTTTATAAGGCGGACATCAGGGACAGACAGGCGATGGATGAGATCTTCGACAAGGAGTCCATCGAGTGCGTGATCCACTTCGCAGGCCTTAAGGCTGTCGGTGAGTCCGTGGCAAAGCCGCTTGAGTATTACGAGAACAATATCGGAGGTACGCTGACACTTGCCGAGTCCATGCGGGATCACGGAGTAAAGAACATCATTTTCTCATCCTCCGCTACGGTTTACGGAGATCCGGCATTTGTGCCCATCACGGAGCAGTGTCCGAAGGGCACGCCGACGAACCCCTACGGATGGACCAAGCATATGATCGAGCAGATGCTTACTGATCTTCACACAGCAGATCCGGAGTGGAATGTTATCCTGCTTCGATACTTCAATCCCATCGGAGCGCACAAGTCGGGCAAGATCGGTGAAGACCCGAAGGGTATCCCGAACAACCTGCTTCCCTACGTGGCGCAGGTAGCCATCGGCAAGCTTCCCTGCCTCGGCGTATTCGGCGATGATTATGATACGCCGGACGGAACCTGTATTCGCGACTACATCCACGTGGTGGATCTGGCGAAGGGACATGTGGCTGCATTAAAGAAAGTCTTGGAAAATCCCGGGGTCAAGGTGTATAATCTTGGTACAGGCAACGGACAGAGTGTCTTTGATGTGGTGAAGGCATTCGGAAAAGCCTGCGGTCACGAGATTCCTTATGAGGTGAAGCCGCGCCGTGCCGGTGATGTGCCGGTCGTATATTCCGACGCAAGCCTTGCCAAGGAGGAACTCGGATGGACAGCCGAGTACGGCATAGACGAGATGTGTGCCGATTCATGGAGATGGCAGAGCCAGAACCCGAACGGTTACGAGGGTTAATCTTGGGGAAATATGTTTTAAAGGAGTACAGGGGGATGAAAAAAAGAAAACAGCTGAAAAAGACGCTTCTCACCAAGATCGTGATCTACGTTGCGATTGCGATTGTCCTCATCACCCAGCTGAGTATCAAGCTGGCGGCGGACAACATTCAGTCGCTCACGAATGCGATTCTTGAGAGAGAGTCCGAGAACTACGCGGAAGAGATTTGCAGCTGGTGGAATGCCATCAAGGAGCGTGTCGGTCAGACTGCGCAGGTGATGAGGAACACACCGAAGCTTTCCGAGGACGACGCACTTACCATGCTGCTTGCGCTTACCGAGC
>CAMOHF010000077.1 GCA_946614685.1 uncultured Clostridia bacterium
CTCAGTCGGTAGAGCGTCGCATTGGTAGTGCGGAGGTCACGGGTTCGATTCCCGTCAGCAGCTTTTTTCATGCCTGTACACCGGTGAAGGTTATGCTTCGCCGGTGTATTTTTTATTGCTTGTGTGAAATAAATGAAGCTTAAGCCGTGGATTGTTTCATACACTTGTGGTATAATCTGATTTAACTTGGGAGACTCTCGTGGGGGGAGTATTATGAATCAGAAGATGCCGAAATTGATCAAAGTATGCGTCATATTCTATTTTATTCTTTTGGCGCTTTTTGTCTGTCACATTCTGTTCTTCACGGATGTGAAGAATTTTGTACGTGTCGGAAGAGCGGGCGAGCAGCATAATTATGCTGACGGCTGGAGGCTTGACTCGGGTGAAGAGGTAGATGTCCGAGACATCGGTGCCGGAGACTTCGGCGGTCATTTCCGCATATCCAAACGGCTTCCGGATCATATGGACGAGACGGACGCACTCTATTTTTCAACCAGCAATCTCAGATTTAAAGTATATGTGGACGACGATATCATCTATTCCTATGACACCGTGGAAACCATGACGGGACGCGGGGATGGTGTTTCCTATCATATGATCGGACTCGGAACCAAGGATCAGAACCACACCGTCGTGCTTGAATGTGAAACCGTATTCTCTGACGGACGCGGCGGACATATCAATCAGATCCATTTCGGACCGGAAGAACAGTTCCGCTATTATACGATCAACCGCAATGCCCTTGGCATTGTGATGTCTGTGCTGATGATGATCTTTGGCGTTGTGCTGATCATATTCTTTTTCGGGATGGCCAAGAAGAATCCTATCATCCGTTCGGCATGGGCGCTCGGAATGGCAGCGATCCTGCTCGGTATATGGAATCTCTGCGATACCGGTATCCCGCAGCTTTCCACCGGCATTACCTACGCAAGCAGGGATATCATCTATGTGCTTTTGCACCTGGCGGGCTTCCCCATCATATTCTTTGTCAGCTTTATCAGTCAGGTAAGAAGGCGCCTGTTTGTGTATCTTTCCTTCCTGACGTCCCTCTTGAGTTTAAGCGGGATACTGATCGCCCGGTATGCATTCGGTGTGGATATGCACAATATGGTCGTTGCGATCTATCTGTCTTACGCAACTCAGCTTGTGTTGATGATCCTTACGATTGTTGACAATGAAATCTACTGTCGCAGGAAGCAGGTATCTTCCAAACTGCATTTCTTCTATATTGGTGCATCCCTGTTTGTGATCATGTCTGCGGTGGACATGATACGTTATATGCTGAACAAGCGCAGCTCCGCAGGACACGGAAGCTGGTTCCGCTTCGGCATTGTGATGTTCTTTGTGTTTATGGCGATTCAGGTATTCTCCTGGTGGTCAAAAGAAAAGACTTCCCTCGAGAGAGACAGATTTATCAACCGATTGCTTCAATACGCGACGGGTGCGGATGATCCCGATACGAAGATCAACAAGGTACTTGAGTATCTGTGCTCCGAGCTTCATGCCGATCGTGCGTATATCTTCGAAGATATGCTTGACGGAACCTTTGACAATACGTATGAGTTTTGCAGGGAAGGCGTGACACCGGAAATCGAGAATCTCAAAGGGCTTCCTTATGATGGTGTGGTTGACGGATGGTATCATGCGTATGAGCAGGGAGAACATGTTCTGATCAATGATATCGAGAAGTATCGGGAGATCAGCGAGAATATGTATAACGTTTTAAAACCCCAGGGCATTCGTACGCTGGTTACCGGCCCGCTTGTGCTTGAGGGAAAGATTATCGGATTTTTCGGCGTGGATAATCCTCCCGAGGAAAGCATGGAGGAGATATCGGAGATCATTCGTCTGCTGATGTATTTTATCTCGGCGATGCTCTATGAACGCGATCAGAGAAAGCGTCTGATCGATTACAGTTATCACGACGGCCTGACGGGTGTGGGTAATCGTCGCGCCATGAAAGAGTTTGAGAAAAACCTGCTTGATACATCGAGAAGCTATGGCATCGTTATGTGCGATATCAACGGACTGAAGATCGTGAATGACACGGAAGGACATGATGCCGGAGATGAGCTCATTAAGAATGTATCGAACTGCATCTCAAGAACCTTCGGCCGAAAGAATGTGTACCGCCTCGGTGGAGACGAATTTGCCGTATATGTATATGAGGACGACAGGGAGGCATTCTTAAACAAAGTTGAAAGCCTAAGAGATCTCTTCTCGAAAAGAAGCCTGCAGGTGTCCGTCGGTATCTCCTACGCGGAGGGCGGAGATCATGACTACGGCGCGCATTTTAAAGAAGCGGATAACCGTATGTATAAGGCAAAGAGAGAGTTTTACAGCGGGAAAAAAGATCGTCGACACAGCGAATGATCCTGATATGGTGTTTGATATGAAGAAAGAAGAAAAAACCAATGTCATGCGTGTGCTTGACGGAAAGAAGATCACCTACGAGCGTCATGCATATGAGGCGGACCCGACGCTCTCCGGAAGTGAGATCGCGTGTATCCTCGGTGAGCCTGCGGAGAAAGTGTTTAAGACGCTTGTGACTCAGGGAAAGTCCGGTGCTTATTATGTATTTGTGGTTCCGGTTGAAGCAGAACTCGATTTGAAGAAGGCAGCGAAAGCGGCAGGCGAAAAGTCGGTGGCCATGATCAAACAGAAGGAATTGCTTCCTCTTACGGGCTACGTGCACGGAGGGTGTTCGCCCATCGGCATGAAGAAGCATTTTCCTACATTCATACATGAGACAGCCCCGGATTACGACAAGGTATTTGTGAGTGCGGGGAAGGTCGGACTCCAGGTGGAACTTGCACCGCAGGATCTGATCAAAGTAGCGGAGATTACTCCTACGGATCTTATCTGAGACAGAAAGGATACGTACGCATCTGCGTGCGGTCGAAGCGATGTGTAAAGAGAAGCATGACAAAAAAAGCGTATTGATCATAGAGGATGATCGGGAGATTCGGAAACTGCTTTCCGATTATCTTTGCGAACACGGATTTGATACAGCAACCGCTGCCGACGGAAGAGAGGGTAGCGAGAGACTGGCGACGGAACGCTACGACGTGGTGCTTGTGGACATGATGATGCCGTATAAGTCCGGTGATGCGCTGATTGCGGAACTAAGGAGCAGGACGGATGATCCGGATGTTTCCAGGACACCGGTGATCGTGATCTCCGCAAGGTCCGCTATGGACACAAGGATCGAAGTATTAAAGATGGGGGCGGATGATTATATCATCAAGCCCTTTAACTTGGATGAGGTCCTGGTGCGGATCGAGGTGGTACTTCGTCGGAGCGGGCATGGCGCCTATACGGATGCGGACGAGACCGGGGGACATATGATCACCCACGGAGATCTTGCATATGATGAAGACAGGAAGACGGTTACCGTCTGTGGGGAGGAGGTACGTCTTACCGCCAAGGAACAGGCGCTGGTCAGGCTCTTTCTTACGAATCCGGGCAAGACATTTTCCAAGGCGAATCTCTACGAGTCCGTCTGGGAAGAGGATTACTGCTACGAGGATAACACCATCAATGTGCATATGAGCAACCTGCGTAATAAATTAAAAAAAGCCTGCGGTCACGATGTGATCGAGACCGTCTGGGGCATCGGGTACAAATTGATATGATTGGCTATATTCTTGTAATTGTGGGGCTGTTCATCTGTGTCGGATGTCTCCTCGCACACATTTTCCTTCTGAAACGAAATATAAAAGACATCACTTCGGAACTTAAAAGAAACAGAGAAAGCAGCTATAATCGCGAGATCAGACTGGCACTGCATGACAGAGACACCAATGCGCTCGCCGTGGAGATAAACAACAATCTGAGCTATCAGAAGAAGCTAAAGCTTTCCTATGAAACAAAGAGCAGGGAACTCGAGCAGTCCATCGCCGATATCACACACGATCTTCGGACGCCGCTTACCGTGGTGAAGGGGAACCTGCAGATGCTGACCGGAGAAACGCTTTCCGACAAGGGACGCGAATACCTTCAGGCCGGTATGCAGCGCACGGATTCTCTGAAGAACATGGTGGATGAATTCTTCGAACTGACGCTCCTTGAAAGCGATGACCGGCCTGCGGATACGGAGTCTGTCGACCTGGTGGGTTTTTTGACCGACACCATCATCCATCACGAGGTGATGATCAGGGAACACGGGCTTACACCGAATCTGGTCTTTCCCAAAAAGCGCGTCGACGTACGGGCGAACAGGGAGATGCTCGGTCGCGTGTTCTCCAATCTTCTTACCAATATCACCAAATACGCGAGGGACAGTTTCACGCTTGCTGTGGAGGAGTCGGATTCGGGTACACCATGCACGGTCAGGCTTATGAATGCCCTACTGCAGGATCAGGCGCCCGATGTTGATCACATCTTTGACCGGACGTATCGAGCGGACAGGGCAAGAAGCGACGGCAGTGCGGGACTCGGGCTCTCCATTGTGAAGCTTTTGATGGAAAAGATGGGCGGCGGGATTTCGGCAGCGATCGATGACGGAAATCTGACATTTACCATTATATTTGCGGGATAAAATTCACGGGATATAAATCTCGTGAATTTTTTTATGGTTCTTAAGATTTTCTTTAAGATTTGATCTTAAAGTGTAAGTGTAAGATCAAAATCAGAAAAAGGAGTATGCCATGAGCAATACGATTGTAGAATTAAAACATGTGACAAAACAGTACAGTAAGCAAAAGGCGCTTGATGATGTGTCCTTTTCGGTAAAGGAGGGCAGCATCGTCGGCTTGATCGGACCGAACGGTGCGGGAAAGACCACCATCATGAAGATTCTTGGGGGACTTGTCTTTCCGACCGAAGGCGAACTTTCCGTGTTTGGAGAAACATCCGTCGACGGATTAAACCATGCGAGAAGCAGATCCAGTTTTATGATCGAAACGCCCTACGCCAAGGCGTCCATGTCCGCGCGGGAGAATCTTGAAAAGCAGAGGATCCAGAAGGGGATACCGGAAAAAGACCGTGTTACGGAGATGCTTCGCTATGTGGGCCTTAGCGATACGGGAAAGAAGAAGGTGAAGAACTTCTCGCTCGGTATGCGGCAGAGACTGGGCCTTGCCAATGCATTGCTCGGACGACCGGAGCTGATGGTTTTGGACGAGCCGATCAACGGACTCGATCCCGAGGGTATCGTAGAGATTCGTGAGATGCTGAAACGACTCAATAAGGAGTTAAAGACCACCATCATCATCTCGTCTCATATCCTAAGCGAGCTGTCCCTGCTATGTACGGATTATGTATTTATCAATCACGGAAAAATCATCGATACACTTTCGGCGGAGGAACTGGCTGCCGAGGCCAGCGAATATTACCACATCGATACCGACGACAATGAAAAGGCGAGTGTGATCCTTACGAACACGCTTCATATCGACAAACTGGAAGCACTGGAGGACGGTTCACTTCGCATCTATGAGGGCCTTGACCGCATCCGCGAGATTTCCAAGGCACTTTATGATGGCGGTGTGATCCCGACCACACTTTCCAAAAATGAAGTGAATCTTGAGGATTACTACATGCTGAAGGTCGGACACGAGGAAACGAAGGAGGCACAGAATGTATAATATCATGAAATCCGTCAATTACACGATACGCCGGGATATCGCTGTGCTTGTGACGTTTTTTGCACTCCTGACTGCGCCGCTTTTTGCCATGTTTATTGCCTCTGATGGTAAGGCGGAAACAATGACAGGCAGTTTATATTTCGCATCGATGGGAGATATCTATGTTTTGTTTTTGATCGCGGTTTTGATCATTGCCGCCAAAGCCTGCGGAGCAGATGCGGGAGACCGGACATTGAATTATGAGCTGATGGCGGGACATAAGAGAGCCTCCGTGTACTGGTCCCGCATTTTTGTGGGATGTATCTGGTCGGTTCTTATTGTGATGGCATTCCATATCCTGCCCGTCGGTTATCTGACCCTTGCCAAAGGGTTTGGCGGAAGTGTAAAAGTGTCGGATATGCT
>CAMOHF010000078.1 GCA_946614685.1 uncultured Clostridia bacterium
AGATCTTGTCGACGATCAGTCTGGTATCGATATTGCCCTGCTCGATATCCTCTTTATAGGACACAACCACCTTCGACGGATCGGTCTTCCATGCACCGGAAAGTTCCCAGTTCAGAGACGTCAGGCGGTAGTAGCTGGCATCGCTCGACTTGATCGTACCGGAGCCGACCATCGTATCCTTCAAAACAAAGTCGGTTCCGGGAACCTCCTCTGCGGTAAACATATCGAGACCCGGGTCCCCGTTCGCGTCCACGCCGGCCGTCGTCCACTGATTCATGTAGGACGAGACGGTACGTACGAGTTCGTTTAATTTTGCCTGATAATAGGGGATGCCGCGCGTCGGGTTGTTGGCGCCCATGATCGCGGGATAGCCCACAATGCCTGTGGGGAATTTCGCACTCTCCTCGATGTGCTTTTCGTTGTACATGGTGAGATTGGAGAATGTGAACTCGGACATATCACCGTTCTCATCATACTCTGCCTCCCAGCCGTCATACATATACACACGGCCGTTCAGGGTAATGCTTCCCTGACTCGGGATATTTAACTTGTTCACATTGATCGGAGTTGCTGTCTTCACCTTGATATAAGAGGGATCCTCGGAAATCTCCGTGGTGGTTCCGGCAAAAGCCTCCGCATTGTTGCCGTCGCGGATATTGATCAGGCCTTCCAGCTTGCCGCCGGTCTTGTCGGATACAAATTTTTCTCCGGGCGTGCCGTCCGCATTTGCCCAGAATACGTCCACAAGACCCTCTGCATCATTCTGGTTTACACGCGCATTTCGCGGCGCAACCATCAGCTCGTTGAAGGTCATCATATCGACTAAGATGTTATTATCGATACGCACAGTAAGGGACTTCGCATGTGAAGGCACTGCCTTGTCGCCCACGCCGTACATAATGGACTCCTCCACCACATCGACCTCGACATACTCGGAAAGCTTGTCGATACAATTGGTTCTCTGGTCACGCAGATCGTTCGCATTGCTGCCCTTTAGCTCGATGCTGATGATCTGCTGTGTCAGGTCAAAAATCTGCTTGGAAAGGGAATTGATCTCGGATACGGCCAGCTCGATCTCATCATTGATACTCTTCTGGGTATCCTGGAAATTGGCCGACATCTCGTTCACCATATCCGTGAAAGAGTCAGCAGTCAGCGTATAAGAAATCCTGGTGGTGTTATCTGCGGGGTTGTCCGCGAGATCCTGCAGCGCATCCGACATCTTGGAAATCCACTTGGTGTAGCCGGAATCTCCGGAGATCTCATTCATGTAAAGCTGCATCTGCATCAGGTTGTCATTCTGGGTGTTGTACTTATTGTACTTGGTGTTGGACGCCCAGTACTTCTCATCGTAGTAGACATTGCGTACACGGTCGACGCCAGTGCTCTGCACACCGGTACCCATCATGCCGTAGCGCGCCGAGATATCCAGCGGGTTCGCAGCGCTGCCCTGCACAGCCTGTCTGGAATAGCCTTCCGTATCAGCGTTTGAGATATTGTGCGATGTGGTATTTAATGATGTCTGAAAATGATTCAAACCGGATAAGCCGGTATTTAATCCCAAAAATGTTGACGGCATACGTTGCTCCTCCTTCTTCTATACTAGCTTGTACCCAACTGCTGGATCAGGTACTCGATCATCTCCGCAACGGTGTTGATGTATCTCGAAGATGCATTGAATGCGTGCTGGAACTTGATCAGGTTCGAGAGTTCCTCGTCCGAGGATACGCCCACAACCATCTGCCTTAAGTTGTCCAGTTCCAGGGACGACTGCTGTCCCGTCTCGGAGAGATGATGATATGTATAACCGCGATCCGCAAGGTCATCGGTCATACCTGCATAATAGTCCTTGTAATTGCACTCAACCAGAGAGTTGGGGCTTACCGTGGAGAACTTGGTGTCCCAAAGCTTCAGGAGATTGTCCACAACCTCCTGTGCCTCCTCTCCGTTCACCCGTGTCAGGGGAAGCAGGGAGGGATTCTGGAGAAGCGCCTCATTGATCTCAATATTGCCGGAGGAGTAGAGGCTGTAGTAATTGTCCGCATCCTCCTCGGTATAAACCTTAAATGTACCGGTGGTTCCGTCCGCAAGGGTCAGTGTCTGCTCCGTGTAACGAGGCTCGCTCTTTCTTACAAAAAGCTCCGTGCCGGAGATACCGTTGCTGTTACCCATCCCGATACCTGCTGCCTCCTCGTCGAGGATCCTTACGATGGATCCGTCAGCAAGCTCGACCTCCTTGTTCGGACAGAGGGTATCATTCACGCCGGTCACCATGGCATGTACGAGCACGTCGAACTGTGCCATCAAGTTGGTAACCGTATAAGGCTCTACATACTTGTTGAAGTAATCCAGCTTATCGGAGTAAGTCTGCAGGTCTGCCGCGTACTGCGCCATATCCGCCTGATACTCCGCATCGGTTGCGTAATCCGCTGCCACGGGGCGAACGGGTTTCACGGGTACATCCGTGTAATTGCTGACAAAGTAGCCTCTTGCCTGAAGCAGGCCCTTCAGAGATCCGACATCGGTGTTGTTCTCGGCTGCGGGAATCTTGTTGATATTCATCAACGGATACTCGTCATCCTTCCACACCGGCATCAGGAAATCCGTTGCGTCCGTCGCAAAGTCATAATGTGTCAGATAGTTTTCGTTGTCGCAGATCTTCATACTGTCGAGCTCGTAGATACGGCCCTTGGTCACGAAGATTCTGCCCTCTATATAGATCTCAGCGGTTCCGTCCGAATTGGTGATGATCTCGGTTCCGACAATCTCGGAAAGCCTGTCATAGGCCAGGTTCCGCTGATCCCTGTAGTCGTTCGCATTTTCGATCCCGGAGGCCTCTGCCGACAGGATCTTGTCATTCAGTTCGAGGATGGTCTTACCCAGGCTGTTGATCTCGGCAACCTCTTCCTTGATCTGGGTGTTCAGATTTCTCTGGTAGGTGATGAAGCTGTCGCGAATCGTCTGCACACGATCCAGAAATGTCTGCGCCGTCGCAATGTAAGAGCTTCGTGTAACGATACTGTTGGACTCCTTCTGGAGCTCCTGCAGCGCCAGCCACAGGTCGTTCATGGATGTATTAAAATCGCGGCCCTCAAGTTCTCCGAAGTAGTTCTGGAGCTCCTCAACGGCCTCCTCCTGCGCCTTGTAATACTTGGTTCGACCCACTTCCGTCCGGTATGCGACATCCGCAAAATTATCACGGATCGTCTTGATCTCGGCAGTCACGGTTCCGAGGCCGGACTGGTTCTTTCGAACGGCATTCTCACTCAGTGTGCGATAGCTTCTGTCAGTCAGGAGCACCTGCTGACGGCTGTATCCTTCGGTCTGAGTATTCGTTAAGTTGTGTGAGGTGGTGTTCAGTGCGTACTGGCTTGTCTGTAAGCCTGTAACACCGATCGACAACCTGCCCATGGTTCCGCCCATACGCTCACCTTCGATCCTTCCGTGGTCCTAGTTCTTCGTGTCAAACTGGCCGGAGACTCCCGCTCCGGCATCCCCATACGCCGCGGGGCGTTTGAACATATCCCTGGAATACTCCGCCGTTTCCGGGGCGCGGTCCAGGTTTTGAAGAAGATTGATGTTGTACTCGATCATCTTCAGGGATTCCTGTATCAAATTCTGATTGTGTGCATTGACATCCTTCAGCCTTTTCGCAAGCTTTCCGAGTTTCTCGCTGATTTCCGAGAGCGGATCGTGAAACTCCGGCTGCGACTCCAGCAAACCTATCACATCAACGATGCGCAGATTCGCGCTGTTCTGCCCGAGCACACCTGCGATATTCTTCATCGTCTGCCGGCGGGTGTTCTCAAGTCCCGTGATGGTATCCACCAGCAATTGCTCCTTGTCGGTGGTCTCCCGCAGACGGTCCAGATTGTTGGACACGATCGCAGTGGTCTTCTCCGTGGACGCCACAAGCAACTGCTCATACACGGCGTACTCTTCATTCAGACCTGTGATCAGATTCTCAATTAAACTTGCCATCCCAAATCTCCCTCGCTCCGAAGTACCTCATGAAAATTTCGTACTCCTAGAATGTACGTGCTGCATAAGTGGCAGCCAGCTTTGCGGCAAAATCATCTGCCGACACATCATAAGTGCCCGCTTCAATTCTGCTCTTTAATTCAGCGATCTTCGCTTCTCTTACATCGGGCACTGCCGCAAGTGCGTTCTTCGCAACCTGCATATCCTTGCCTACCGCAGAAAACGAGATCTCATCCTGAAAGCTGGCATAGCCTGCGCCTGCAGTACTTCCGGACTTCTTGGTGTTTCCGGTGTTATACATCTGGTTGATCATGTTAAATGTACCGATTCGCATAACTATCCCTCCTTTTGAAAGTTTCTCAATATGTTTATCGTAAAGTCTCCGCCGGAACATAACCCCCGAAGAAAATTTTAGGGAACTTTTACGGAGATTCTTCCGCAAAAAGTTCCCTAAAAATATCCTGATCCGTATATTTAGCTGATCATCGCGCCGGCAGGCATATCCTTCTCGGCGGTAAGGAGTGCCAGGTTGCCGTCGAAGTCTTCTGCGCACAGAAGCATACCTTCGGAAAGCACACCCGCAAGCTTGGTCGGCTTTAAGTTGGTGATCACAACCACCTTCTTGCCCACCATCTCCTCCGGCTTGTAGAAGTTCTTGATACCGGATACGATCTGAAGTGTCTTGCTTGCGACCTTCACCTGAGAGCAGATCAGCTTCTTGGAGTTGGCAACTTCCTCGCAGGAAAGCACCTCACCCATCTGCAGCTGCATGCGATCAAACTCTTCGATGGTGATCTCTTCCTTCACCTTCGCCTCAAGCACAGGGAGGGTATCCTCCTGCTTCTTCGGCTTGGGTTTTTCCTCTTCAGGCTCTTCCTCCACGATGGAAGGGAAGCGCTTCTCGATCTCCTCGAGCATAGCCGGTGCATCGATCCTTGCAAACAGGATCTCGGGCTCTGCCGTCACCTTGTTGCCCGAAGGATAAAGTCCGAACTGTGAAAGTTCGGTTACACGGCGTACCTCGGTGCCGAGCTGTGCCACGATCTTCTCTGCCGTCTCGGGCATAAAGGAAGAAAGAAGCGTTGCGCCGATGGTGATACTCTCTACAAGGTTGTAGAGCACCGTCTCGAGACGGTCCCTGTTTTCTTCGTTCTTGGCAAGTGCCCAGGGCTCGGTCTCATCGATGTATTTGTTGCATCTCTTGAAGAGATTGAAGATCTCGGTGATGGCATCTGCCACACGAAGCTTGTCCATGCACTCATTGACACGAAGTCTTGCATCAAGGACAACCTTCTTTAAGTCATCATCCACAGCCTCTGCGGTATTGCTGTTGGTCACAACGCCGTCAAAGTACTTGTTCGCCATGGAGATGGTACGGTTTACGAGATTGCCCAACGTATTGGCAAGCTCGGAATTTACTCTCTCAATCATAAGCTCCCAGGAGATGACGCCGTCGTTCTCGAAGGGCATCTCGTGCAGCAGGAAGAATCTTACGGCATCCACGCCGAAGAGATCCACCATGTCATCCGCATAGATGACATTTCCGCGGGACTTACTCATCTTGCCGTTCGCCTGAAGCAGCCAGGGATGTCCGAAGATCTGCTTCGGAAGCGGCTCACCCAGAGCCATCAGCATGATCGGCCAGTAAATGGTATGGAAACGAAGAATGTCCTTGCCGATCAGATGAAGATCCGCAGGCCAGTACTTCTTGTATAATTCGCCGTGTGCTCCGTCCGCATCATAGCCGAGTCCGGTGATGTAGTTGGAGAGCGCATCCACCCATACATATACCACGTGCTTATTATCGAAATCCACGGGGATGCCCCACTTGAAGGATGTTCTCGACACGCACAGATCCTGAAGTCCCGGAAGGAGGAAGTTGTTCATCATCTCGTTCTTGCGGGATTCCGGCTGGATGAAGTCGGGATGCGTATTGATATGCTCGATCAAACGATCTGCGTACTTGGAAAGCTTGAAGA
>CAMOHF010000079.1 GCA_946614685.1 uncultured Clostridia bacterium
TACTTATCAATCGCTGTTGGTATCTTATTCCTTTGCCATTGGTTATGACTCGGTTCTGATGCGTAAAAATGAAACGCATACATAATATTGCTGTAGCCTGTAATTGGACTCTCACAAGGTTCATAAAGATGACCCGCAGAACCAAGCTGAGAATACATCGGAGTACCGACAATGATTACCGCATCACTATCATTTGCTTTGATTAAAGGAATAACCTCAAGCGCGTATTTCTTAATATCCGTCCAAGTTGTACCATTATTGGGTTCATTACAGATCTCGTAGATAACATTACTGTAGTTTTTGTATTTCGATGACATCTCTCTGAAGAAGTTCTTTGCTTCTTCTTTATGCCATAACGGATTACTATCGTTTAGAATATGCCAGTCAATGATGACATACATGCCAAGTTCCGTTGCCGCCTGTACGCCCTTTTCGACCTGTGCCTTCATGTTCGAGGCATTGCCCTCGCAATAACCGCCTTCCGCCGTGTACATAGCCAATCGTATACAGTTTGCTCCCCAGTCGTCGCGGAGCGTCTGAAAAGTTGCCTTATTGTTGTAATTGCATCCAACATCCCACTGTAGTCCGTGCGTACTGACTCCATGGATCTGAAACGGCTGTCCTGACTTATCCACCAGTTGGGTACCGCTTACAGAAAGCGCCCCGTGCTGCTGCACCGGTGTCAAAGCTGCCGCTTCCGCCTCGATCACACTGTCCGAAAACGCCGGGATCACGCCTGTCGTAAGCCCGAGCGAAAGCACCAGAGTGAGTGCGAAAGCGAGAATTCTTCTTGCTGTTTTTTGCATTGAAACATGCCCCCTTACATCAAATTTCACTGCATGAGATTATACCATGAAAGCCTTATTATCCGCAAGCATCCGCCCCTCGACATCCATTCACTTTTATTGTTTACATCGCAGCATAATTATGCTAGAGTTGAGCCGATAATTGTATTGCCATCTTTCGTACAGACGATGATAAAAAAATCGTCTACGTTCTGACTGTTCAGTATCAGGGAAGAAATATTTAATCTTATGAAAAAGAACGAATCACTCATAAAACAACACGAGCGACTTGATGATCTGCAGTGCCGCGGATATCATATCATACAGGATCCGAAGGGATTCTGCTTTGGCATGGACGCAGTTCTGCTTGCGGACTTTGCAAGCGGGAACGCAGACGGCCGGGTGATCGATCTCGGAACCGGCACGGGCGTCATCCCGATGCTGATGCACGGGCGCGGCAAAGGCTCGCACTTCACGGGACTCGAGTACCAGGAAGCGTACGCGGATATGGCCTCTCGAAGCGTTGCATACAACGAACTGGCCGGCGATATCGACATCGTACACGGTGACATCCGTCGCATCCGCGATCTGTTTCCCGCCGCATGCTTCGATACCGTCACCTCGAATCCTCCCTACATCAAGGGGAATCACGGACTTTCGAACGCCACTTCTCCGAAGAACATTGCCAGGCACGAGGTAGCAGTCACGCTTGCCGAGGTGGTAGACGCCGCCTCCTATCTTCTAAAACCGGGCGGAAGCTTTGCAATGGTCCACAAGCCTTTTCGACTGGCGGAGATCATCCGCGAGCTTTCCTCGAAGAAGCTGGAGCCAAAGCGGATGTGTCTGGTGCAGCCGGGCACAAAAAAAGAACCGAATATGGTTCTCGTCGAGGCCGTGAAAGGCGGCGGTGTGCAGCTAAATATCGAGCCGACGCTCGTCGTCTACAATGAAGACGGCCACTACACGGAGGACCTCCTCACCCGCTACGGTCCCCTCTACACATAAGATACGCGGCCCGCTCCAAGCGCCGATACAACCGGACTACCGTAGACTCGGCCGGGTGCCAGGCGCCTTCCTGGGACGCGCTCTCGCTAAGTTGATGGAATCCTGCTGGATTCCTATGAAGTCGCTCAAAGCCGCGACGGGCTGTCTGCATCACAGATGCAGACCTGATTTCACACGCAGCGGACGCTAAGCTCGTGAGGAACCTCGCTAAGCGCCGGCGTGTTCATGCAGTCCCTGGAATGCACCTACACCCGGCCTCGAGTTCATACGAATACGTAAGGTCGATATGCGGGCTGCGTTGCAAGGTCAGCAGAGGGTCTCGGTACTTAGCGATTCAGACACGCAGTGGCTGAGAGCTTAGTACCGTTAGGGGCACCCTCTACTAGCGGGAGCGTGTCCGGCAACACAGCCTGCAGATCGACCGTATAGAACAAACCCGGCACCCGGCCGGGCGTCAGATTGTCAGATTGTAGATTTCGCGCTTGGGCACGCCGCGATCCGATGCCACCTGTTTGATGGCATCTTTTTTTGTGAGTCCACCGTCGATGTACATCTGCAGATGCTCCTCCACGGACATCTCGTCCCACTGCCTGCGTGTCTCCTCCTCAAGCTGTGCAGGATCCGCGCCCGCGATCACTAAAATGTACTCGCCACGCGGCTCGTGACTATCGTAGTAGTCGCACGCCTCGGCAAGCGTCGTCTTCATAAAGGTCTCATGTTTCTTGGTCAGTTCCTTCGCAATCGTAACCGAGCGGTCTCCCAGTGCCTCGGCAAGCTCCGCAACAGTCTTTTTCAGGTGATGCGGCGCCTCGTAGATCACGATGGTCCGCGTCTCACTTTTGAGCGCCTCAAGCTGTGCGCGCCTCTCCTTCTTGTCCGCAGGCAGAAAGGCTTCAAAGGCGAACCGTCTGGTGCTTTGTCCGGACGCGATCAGTGCATTTACCGCAGCGCAGGCTCCCGGTACGGGTACGACAGGGATTCCGGCCTCGTAACATTTGCCGACCAAAACCTCGCCGGGATCGGAGATTCCGGGGGTTCCGGCGTCGGTGATGCACGCAACAACAAGGCCGTCTGCAAGCTTTTTTATAAGCTCATCGGCCTTGTCATAGCGATTAAATTCGTGGTAACTGGTCATGGGAGTTTTGATCCCGAAATGATTCAGTAATTTGATAGAATTGCGGGTGTCTTCCGCTGCGATAAGATCCGCCTCGGACAGAATGCGCACCGCGCGATATGTCATATCTTCGAGGTTGCCGATGGGCGTGGCAACCAGATAAAGTATTCCGCTCATACGTCGTTAATCGAGGCCCGATCCCTTCTCCTTGGAATCGAGTGCCTCCAGCTGTTTTAACTCGGACTCGTTGCCGCCTTTATCGTCCTTGCGACGACGTCTCGGCTTAAACTTCAGTTCCTCGATCCGATACTCCTGGATCTCCTTGGTGTCATCCTCCTGGGTTACAAGAAGCTTCACCTTCTGACGGAGGACATTCAGGGAGTACACCTCGCCCTTCACGCCGTCGATGGTTCTGACCGTGTCGCCCACATTCGGAAGCTTGCTGTTCAGGTACTCGTAGGTATCCTGCTCGTGCTTCAGGCAGCACATCAGTCTGCCGCAGACGCCCGAGATCTTGGTGGGATTTAATGAGAGGTTCTGCTCCTTCGCCATCTTGATGGATACGGGAATGAACTCGGAAAGGTGTGCGTGACAGCACAACTCTCTTCCGCAGATACCGATGCCGCCGACAATCTTGGTCTCGTCGCGGACGCCGATCTGGCGAAGCTCAATTCTGGTACGGAATACGGATGCGAGATCCTTCACAAGCTCGCGGAAATCCACGCGCCCGTCCGCCGTAAAGTAAAACAGGACTTTGTTGTTGTCAAATGTATACTCTGCGTCGATCAGCTTCATATCGAGGCCGTGCTTCTTAATGCGTTCCACGCAGGTTGCAAATGCCTTCTTGCTCTTTTCTTTGTTCGCCTCGTAGCGCTTGGTGTCCTCTTCGGTAGCCACACGCTGGATCGGCTTGATCTGTGCGGACATCTTGGTCTCGTCAATCTCACGGGTGCCCATCACGATCTTACCGTACTCCACGCCACGCGCGGTCTCTACTATCACATGCTGTCCGACTTCAACCACATAATTCTTCGGAGAGAAGAAATATATCTTGCCGTTCTCACGGAATCGAACGCCTATAACCTCTTTCATCTAAAATGTCTCCTTATATCTATTCCTTAAGCGTGAGCAGGAGTAACTCCATCGTCACGTCAAAATTCGCATTCGCCTCAAGGCGCTTTCTCGCACGGGAGATGGCCTCGATCTTCTCCTCTACAGCCCCGAAGGACACGAGGGATGCATGCTTCTTTAAGATGGCATACTCGTCGCGGAAGAGGAGCTTGTCGATCTTCCCCGTCACCTTGAGCATCAGTATATCCCGATACCACATCGCCATCAGATCCAGGCAGTCGTTGATGGACAGCTTGAACCGTTCGATGTTCTCCATCGACTGTGTCAGATCCTCGACATCCAAGTCGTGGATCTTCTTCATGACGCTCACCACGGTCTCAACCACCTGCGCGTACTCGTCGTTCGTCGCAAGCTTGATCGCCTTGCCCATATTGCCCTGCGCAAAGTCGATGCAGAAGTGTGCCTTGTCCTCGGTTAAGCCCATATTCTTCTGGAGGTACTCCAGCATATCAAGCTCTCTGACCGGACGCGTATCCATCACAACACAGCGTGACTTCACGGTGGGTAAGAGCTTGTCCATATTCGAGCAAAGCAGGATCACGATGCCGTACTCGGGCGGTTCTTCGATCGTCTTTAAGATCGTGTTCTGCGACTGCTGACTGATCAGGTCCGCATCGGGAACGATGTAGATCTTATACTTGCTCTTATAGGGCTTCACGTCCATGGTCTCAACCAATTCGCTTCGGATCTCGTCCACGGAGTAAGCGCCGGGCTTTTCGTGAGCAAGCATGATGATGTCCGGGTGGCTTCCGGATGCCGCCTGCACGCAGGAATGGCACCTTCCGCAAGGCTCCGTGCCGCCCTCCTCACAGAGCAGAGTTTGAGCAAATGTACGGGCCAGCATCTTTTTTCCGCTATCCGGTTCCCCGTGTATGATGTAAGCATGGCTGACCTGTCCGCGTTCAATGCTGCTTTTCATATGTCGAATGATGTCTTCGTGTCCTACGATGTCCTTAAAAAACATAAGCCATGCCCCCTTTCATTTAACAGCGCATAAAACGAGACCGGTCGGATCTCCATCCGCCCGTCTCTACGTATAGTATACCGAATTTAGGTGGATATATCAAGCAACATTCCCCGGATGTCGTCGATCTTGCCGAGGATGGCAAGGTGGTCTTTCTCCTCCTTCATCAGCTCTTCGGCGAGCTCGTCCAAGGTCTTATCCACCTCGCGGATAATACCGTACACGCGGTGTCTGCCGCGTCGGTCGAGGAAGTTCTCTCGGGAGAATTCATGGGAATTGGCCGCAACCTCGTTCATAAATTCCTTGATGGACGCACGATACTTTTTCATATCCTTGATGTCCATATGTTTCGCGATCCGCTGCCCCTGCTCTTCTATATCCTTCATCAGAGAAGTGAGTTTGTCCGCCAGTTCGCCCTTGTTGAGGCTTTTGATCAATGTGAACTTAAAATCCTCGTCCGAAGCAACATCGTTGTTCTTTGGTGCTTCCATCTGTGTCAGCTGCTGCAGCTGGCTTACCTTGAGCTCCATGGCCCTCACCTCCTCATAGTCTTAATTATTCTATCGGCATTTATGGATATAACCATTACGATTATAGCAAATTCCAATGAATGCCACAAGTAGCATGGGGTATGGCAGGCGGCAGGAATGACTCGGGATGACAGCAAAACAGCAGGATGGCAGCATAAGCAGGATGCAGCAAAAAAGGTGCCTGTCCCCATTACGGAAATGTAATGGGGGCAGGCACCCTTTGAATACCCTTCCTCTACTTCGACAGGAAGGTCTTTTTCGTCACGGTTTTAATGTTGCCGTAATCTGCGGCAGGTGCCGGGCCGCCTTTTTCCACCAGAAGGATCTGAATTCCCTCCAGGCGGTAACTGTGTCCGGCCGATCCGGCATGCTCGCCGTTCTTTGCCCAGTCCATCCAGCCGTATGACACCAAAAAAAGCAGAATAGAAA
>CAMOHF010000080.1 GCA_946614685.1 uncultured Clostridia bacterium
CATACCGATGATCGCATTCATCGGGGTGCGGATCTCGTGCGACATATTGGCGAGGAAATCACTTTTCGCACGGTTGGAATTCTCTGCAGCCTCCTTCTCGATGCGAAGAAGCGTACGCTCGTAGGAACGCGTCTGTTCCTCGAGTTTCATCTGATCCACGCGATCCGAGTAAGCGCGCATATTGCGGTAAAACAGATAATAGAAAACGCAGATCAGCACGTAGATAAATGCACAGGTAAATACCGTGACCAGTACCTGGCGCACCACATCCGAATAGAGAACCTTATCCGCGACCACGATCACGGAATACCAGTGATCGTTCATTCTGCGGACAAAAACCGTGCTGCGCTCTCCGTCAAGCGCATAACGAAAATAGCTGTCCTCGGTTGATTTGATTTTCGAGAGAAACTCCGGATCTTCGGTAATCACGCTCAGGTTCTCGCCCTTTAACGCCTCGTTCGTGTGTGCGATCAGAAGTCCCGAATCATCCACGATAAAACCGTAGCCCTTGCCGGCAATCCGAAGCTCATCCGTGAAGCCCTGTACGCGGTCCAATGCGATATCCATGGACACCACGCTCTCATTGTCGGAGAGCATACGGCTGACGGATATGATAATGTCACCCGTCTGCGCATCTACGTAGGGCGGAATGACAGCAACCTCTCCCCTGGCTCTTTGCGCCATCTTATACCAGTCACGCTCCGTCGGGACATATCCCTCCGGTGGTTCCCATCGAAGGCCGTCCACATAGTCGCCGCGGACATAGCCGTAAAACGCCATGTAAGTCTCGCCGAAACGCACAGGAAGATTATCCGTCTCATCAGCCAGATAATCCTCGATCTTTTCGGTCGACTCGCCTCTGTCGAGCATAAATGTCACAGTATCAGCAGCGATCCAGAGCACGCTCTTGGAGGATTCCATGTATCCCTCCAGTTCCTCCGTTACACCCTTGATCTTATCCGATCCGAGTTCCAGGACATTCAAAACCGATGCCTCATAGATCATGTGTGCCGTGTAAGCGATCAGCACAACCAAAAGCGCAAAGATGACCAGCAGCGGCGTTGCGATTTTTAGTTTTGTGTTTTTCTTCGAACTCCGGCTCATATCACACACCTCCGTTCTGTCCGCGGACTTCCATCACGCGGCTGGGTGTCTGCTTTTCCAGATACTTGTCTCTTGCCTTCTCCCCGATCACGCAGACACACTTGTATACGTCGCCAAGCCGTTCTTTCTCTGTCCGTAGTGCATCCGCATCCGTTCCCCAGATCAAAACAACAGGGAGTTCCTGTTCTGCCGGCGGTTCCATCTGTTTTTCGGAGGGAATGTATTTGCGAAGCAGTTTCTCAAGCGCATCATACTTGACGGGTTTCGACAAGTAATCATCAAATCCCATCGCCAGATAGTTTTCTTTTGCGCCGTTGATCGCATCTGCGGTAAGCGCGACCACCGGCGTTCCGCGAAGGATTCCTTCCTCTTTCAGCGCATGCAGTGTCATCTCACCGTTCATCTCCGGCATCATCTGATCGAGCAGAATGCAGTCGTAGCGTGTCTCACGCACTTTTTCCACGCAGGCCTTGCCCGAATCCACAAGATCCAGATGGATCTTTGTCTCGCGTAGCAGTCCCTGCAACACATCCAGATTCATATCGTTGTCATCAACGCCCAAAACCCTTGCCGTCGGCGCATAGAGTCCCACCTTGTCGATCTCCATATTGCGAAGGAATCTTCTGACCGACTTATCAAAATCTCCGATCGGTTCGATGTCCTCCACCTTCTGAGGAATGGTGAGCATAAAAGTCGTGCCCTTGCCGTACTCACTGGTAAACTCAATGCTTCCGTTCATCAGTTCCAGCAAGCGATGGGTGATATGCAGTCCGAGCCCCGTACCCTCGATGCTTCGATTCTTCTGCTGATCGAGTCTCTGAAAGCTGCGGAACAATTTTTCTTTGTCTTCTTCCTTGATACCGATGCCGGTATCCTCCACCTTGATGATGAGATTGATACTGTCGATATCGGACGCCTCCGTACAATAGACATCTACATCGATGTGACCCTTTTGCGTATACTTGATCGCATTGTTGATGATGTTGAGCATCACCTGTCTGATGCGGATCTCATCGCCGAACATCCGGCACGGAAGACTTTTTGCAACAGAGAAATTGAATGCAAGATTCTTCTTCTCCGCTCTGACCTTTGTCAGATTCCGAACATCATTCAGCACGGACGCCACATCATACTTCACCGGCACGATCTCAAACTGTCCCGACTCAATCTTGCTCATATCGAGGATATCATTGATGATGGATAAAAGCGTGTTACCGGCGCTCTTGATCTCAATCGCGTAATTCTTCGTATCCGCCTCTTTGGTCTCCCTGATGATCATCTCATCCATACCGAGAATTCCGTTTAAGGGCGTACGAATCTCATGCGACATATTCGCAAGGAATTCGTCCTTGGCTTTGCTGATATGCTGAAGTTCGTTGGAGGACACGCGGATACGTACAATCTGCTTGATGGTGTGGATCACGGAACAGATCATGAACCCGAACAGTCCGAGTGCCATCAGCAAGCCGGAGAACACACCGTTGTGCATGAATTTGAACATAAACATCTGCACGATCGCCGCAACCGCAAGGACCACAAACCCGATGGCGACAAAAAAGTAGGAACCGAGCAGTTTCTTCCTGAAGTCCATGAAAATGGTATAGAGAATCATGCCTATGGAAAACAGGGCACAAAGCGCCGCAAGCGGAAATGTATGCTCAAGCGGCTTGATGCCAGTGACAAACAGAACCGTCGCCAGAATAAAGTCGATGATTTCCACCGTACCTGCCATATTCAGCAGTTTTGAATAACGGTTTTTTTGAAGGGAATTGACCAAAACCAGAAACGGCATCGGCATAATCATCACCATCAGATACGGGATGTCTGCGATCACCGCGAGATTACGCGTATAAAGCTGTCTGAATACGGAATTGGACAAAACCCAAAAAGCACCCATGATAATGCCCAATGAAAGATCTTCCATCTCCAGATAGCGTTTTCGAATGATTCGATAAACAACAGATGAAACCAGACAGATGGATCCGATCAAAAGAATCGACAGGCCCACAAAAAGCTCAAGCCCGAAATGATGAAACAGATGCGTCAGAATACCGAGTCTGGATCCAATCATGACATCGTAGATCTGGCCGCCGTTGTATTCATACTTGACGCGAAGCTCCTTGCCCGCATCCTCCTCATAGACGGAGGCATATACATAACACTCTGCGGAACGATTACCGAACCATCCCTCGTTGGGTGTTACCACCTCTTCCCGAAGTTCTCCGTCCACAAAGATCTGCATATCCGTACCACGAAAGCACAACACGCTCGCTTCCTTGTCAATCTCTGCCGGGAGTGTGGTCACAAGAACAATATCCCGATCCGTCCTGCCCGGTACTTTAAACGGTACTTTTGTTCCGTCTTTTTTCAGTTCATACCATCCGTTGTTCGGAAGCGTTTCGCACACATTGCCGTTCATCGGCGTGTTGTGCGGAAATGCGAACTGACCGATAATGATATATCCAAATACGATGACGATCACGATCGTCATGACGATTCTGAGCCTTCTCAATTTGAAATCCTCCCCCTACTCGATTGCAGGTACAACCTCCCTTACAAGGTCCGCCGCCTCATCATACATAAAGTCCGCGATCTGATCGATCACCTGTTTCATGAGCTCCTTCTGCGTCGGACGGAAGGGATACCCCGTCAGTTTTTTGGCGAGTTCTGTGGCAAGTTCATCATCAAAATCATCCAAGGCGGTGAGGAGTTCATCCGCAACCTTCCTTGCTTCCTCTCCTGAGATTTCATCCGCTGCCACAACCGCATCAGCCTCTCCCACCGGCCGGATCCTCTCGATCAGTGCTGTGTATGCGTCGACGATTTCGGCATGATGCGCCCTTATAAAGTCCGTATCACCGTTTCTCGACGCCATCTCAAGATCCTCGAAGCACTTCCCCATATCCATGGCCCCGATCATCCTGGAGTTGCTCTTTAACGCATGCACCGTGATCATGTAGTTTTCGTAATCACCGGCGGAAAAGAATTCTTCCACCTTGGATCTGTTCTTCTCATAATTGTTATAATAGCGCTGAATGGCCGATATATATCGTTCAAGACCTCCGGTATACCCAAGCGCCGTGTCCGTGTCGAGTCCCAACTCCGCCAGTGTGTTGATACTGATTGCCATCTTTCTCACCCCAATACGTCTATGATCTTTGCTACAATCTCCGATTTCTTAGAGGGCTTGATGATGTAGCCCTTCGGTTTCAGTTCGGCGATCGTCTGCATAACTACCTGTTTCTCCTTCATACCCGTGAGGAATACCACCGGAATATCGGCAAATGTCCCAAGTGTCCTCATACGCCTTAAGAAGCTCGGTCCGTCCTCTCCGGGCATCAGATAGTCAAGCAGCACAAGATCCGGAATCTCCCGTGCCATGGCCTTGATGGCCGCCTGACCGGATTTCACAAGTGTCACCTCATAAAACTCCCGCAACTGGTCTCTGATCATCATCAGCTGTTCGGGATCATCGTCCACCACCAGGATGTGCTTTCGCCTGAAGCCTAAAACCGATCCCTCTTTCTTATGCTCGCGAAATGCGCCGAGATTCTCCTCGGTCTCCTTCTTCTGCAGTTCCTCGATCTCCGCAAGTTTTTCATAAAGTGCAAACAGGGAAACAGGTCTCGAAAGAAACAGAACGTGTTCGAGTTCGGAGTGTTTCATAAATAGTTTCTCGTCTTCCTCGCCGGCGATCACGATGATCGTGCAATTTCCTTGGCGAAACGCCATATTTAATACATCGTAGGTTCCGATTCCGTCTTCCGTTTCGTCACCCATACAGATGATGATCACCCTCGGGCGCTGTTCCATCACCATGTCGAACAGTGCATCCTTGCGCGGCGGGATCTTCGCCGGGTAGTATCCCCGATCTTCCTTCAGATGTTCCGCGACATCATCGATGATATTCGGATTACGTCCCGTGATACAGATTTTGAGTTTCATATGGTACCTCATGTCGGATATTCTATCACGCATGCTACAGGGATATTTTACCATTTTCTTGACAATTCCGCAAATTTTTTGCATAAGAAAAGACCCGCAAAACCTGTTCGGTTCACGGGTCTGTCGATTCGGTTCCTTGTGCGATTATTTTTTCGCTTTTCCGAGTTTTTTCTCTTCTTTCTTGTCCTCGGTTGCCTCTTCCTTCTTGGACTCCTTCTTGTCGTCCTTCTTCTCTTCCTCGGTATCCTTCACAACTGCGGATCCGGCCTTTTCTACCTCTGCGATTGCGTTCGGATGCATGGGGATACGGCAGTTCTTGTTATTACCGAACTCCACGATGACGGTTCCGTCCTCCATGATATCAAGCAGTGTTCCGTAGAAACCGCCTGTGGTCATGATGGTATCACCGGGCTCCATCGCATTGTGGAGATCCTCCTGTGCCTTTCTCTGCTTCTTGTTGGGACGGATGATCAAAAGATATACCATACCCAGCATCAGTACAATGTAAAAAATCCAAAACATACCGCTGTTCATCGTCGGTTTTGTTGTGTTGGACGCGCTTTCAAGCAATGTCATAAACATGTCTTAGTCCTCCCGAAAAGATCTTCTTATGCTTTCGCAACAGTACCATATTATCTTAAATGTTTCAAAAAAGCAAGAATTAGTTCTCCCCTGCCGAAAAGTCGGCAAGTTTTTGTTTCTTGTACTCGATAAAACGGTGTTCCTCGATGGCTTCACGGATCTCCTTCATCATCTTGTTGTAGAAGTAGAGGTTGTGCAGTACGCAGAAACGCATGCCGAGCATTTCCTTCGCCTTCAGAAGATGACGTACGTATGCTCTCGAATACGTGCGGCATACCGGGCACCAGCAATCGGTATCGATGGGCCGCAT
>CAMOHF010000081.1 GCA_946614685.1 uncultured Clostridia bacterium
AAGGTTTACATGCATCACGATGTGCGGATCATCGAGCCGAATTTCATCGCGATGCTGATCGATACATTTATGGACCATGAGGACGCGGGACTGATCGGTATGATCGGAACAAAGAAGTTCCCGTCTGACGGCGTGATGTGGCACGCAAATCGCTTCGGTGCGGTAATCGATACGCACGTGCATGAGACGTTGGAACTCCGGAAGTATCCGGAGAAGAAGGCGGTAGAAGGCCTGTTGTGTGACGGATTGCTGCTTGCGACGCAGTATGATCTGCCGTGGAGGGAAGACCTCTTTGACGGTTGGGATTTCTATGATGCATCGCAGTGCATGGAGTTTATCCGTGCGGGTCACAAGGTGCTGATTCCTTATCAGGATCAGACCTGGTGCGTGCATGACTGCGGCTTCTCGGATCTTAAGAAGTATGATAAATATCGGGATGTTTTCCTTGCGGAATACGAAAAGGACGCAGAGGGACGAATCGAGGAATATGTGCCGGAGGCGCAGGGCGGATACTATGAGAATGTGAGGACGGATCTGGTCGAGATGATCAAAGCCGATCAAAACGCGCCGATTCGCGTATTGGAAATCGGCTGCGGTACGGGAGAGACGCTGGCTTATATCAAGAAACGTTTTCCGAATGCCGTGATTTCCGGCATTGAATACGTGGAGTCGGTTGCGAAGAAGGCGGCGCCGGAACGAAACGTGATCTGCGGAGATGTGGAGAATATGGAATTTCCGTATGAGCCGGAGTCCATCGACTATATCATTTGCGGAGATGTGATCGAGCATCTGCGCGATCCGGAGGCTGCGCTTTCCAAGCTGGATGCATTTCTTGCACCGGGTGGACGTGTGCTTGCCAGCATTCCGAATCTGATGCAGGCAGACGTGATCTACGAGCTGCTCCGTGGCAACTTTACCTATCGTGATTCCGGGATTCTCGATCGGACACATTTGCGTTTCTTTACGGAAAAGGAGATCCGAAAGATGTTCCTGCGTCTCGGTTTTTCAATTGAGGAAATGAATCGCCGTGTTGTGAGAAACCACACAACTCGTGAGGTTGGAGAATTCTTTGATAAACTGCTTGCAATCGACGGAGTAGCTCCCCGCGAGCAGTTTGATACCTTTCAGTATCTGGTGAGAGCGATCAAGGAGTGACAAATGCACCGACTATATGAGAACAATGACATCACAGTCTTCTGGGATTCGGAGAAATGCTTTCATGCTAAGCGGTGTGTGGGAGGATGTCCGGAGGTGTTTGATCCGACGCGGAAACCGTGGATCGACATCAGCAAGGCGGAGAATCCGATGATGTGGAAGGCGGTGTCGGCCTGCCCTTCGGGTGCGCTTTCTTGTGCGTATAATCACGGAATCCGAATCGGGTTTTCGGAGGAACGTTCTTGCAGTGAGGCATTTGACGGCGAGACAAAGGTCGGTGAATGTGAGTACGTGGTCACGGAAAGCGGCTGGACGATCTGCCACACTGCCGTGAGTCAGGCATATGGTGGACTGGGCATCGCGAAGCGATTGGTATTCCGTGTGCTCGAGACAGCGGAACGCCGCAAAATCGCAGTGGACGCGACATGCTCGTATGCGTTGAAGGTGATGAATCCCGGAACACCTTAATATAATTGTCGGGTGTGACGGAAAGTTTTTTACTAAAATGTATTTTACTAAAATATGTTTTAGTAAAACGTGTTTCAGTAAAAGGGGTAGTCAACCTATGAGTGCTAGCTACAATACCGGAATCTCAGACAAGGTAATAGAGGAAATTAAGGCTCTTGCGAAAAAGTATGGTGTGGAGTATGTGAAACTATTCGGTTCAAGGGCCCGAGGTGATTATCGTAAAACCAGTGATATCGATCTGGCCTTTTGCGGTGGAGATGCAGCGAGGTTTATACTATCCGTCGATGAGGATACGAGCACATTGCTTAAGTTTGATATCGTTGATATGGGAAGCTGCGTGGATGAAGATTTGCGTACTTCGATTGAAAGAGAAGGGGTTATGATTTATGAAAAAATGTGAGAATTTTCGGAATGCGCTCAGGAATCTGGAAGACGTTTTTAAATACGAGGAACCTTATGAGAATGTGATTCTGACCGGATTGGTAGCGCTGTTCGAAATATGCTTTGAGCAATCATGGAAGGCAATGAAGGAGACTTTGGAGGATTCCGGATTTGAAGAAGGAAAAACCGGCTCGCCGAAGCAGATTCTGAAATTGGCTTACCAAGCAGGCCTGATCGAGGATGAAGAAGCTTGGCTTGCGGCACTGGTGTCGCGGAACAACGTGGCGCATTCCTATCAGAAGATGATTGCGCTTGATATTGTGAGGAAAACAAAGGAGACATATTACGGACTCTTTGTGAAGTTAAGCGAGAAAATGGAAAGTTTTACGGAGTGACAAATGCACCGACTATATGAGAACAATGACATCACGGTCTTCTGGGATTCGGAGAAATGCTTTCATGCCACACTGCCGTGAGTCAGGCATATGGCGGACAGGAAATCGCGAAGCGATTGGTGTTTCGTGTGCTCGAGGCAGCGGAACGCCGTAAGATCGCAGTGGACGCGACATGCTCGTACGCGTTGAAGATGATGAATGAGATATAAAGGAGCAACCATGCAAAACAAAAAACTTACAAGATGGATATTTACGATCCCATGCTGCTCGATGCATTTATGGACCGAGAGGATGTCGGCTTGATCGGTATGATCGGGACGAAGAAATTCCCGTCGGATGGGGTCATGTGGCACGCGAATCGGTTCGGGTCCGTGATTGACACGCATGTTCATGAAAGTTTGGAACTGAGGAAGTATCCTGAGAACAAGGCGGTTGACGGGCTGTTGTGCGACGGATTGCTTCTTGCGACGCAGTATGACCTTCCGTGGAGGGAGGATCTCTTTGATGCATGGGATTTCTATGATGCGTCGCAGTGTATGGAGTTTCATCGTGCCGGCTACGGGATTATGATCCCATACCAGCCGAAGACTTGGTGCGTACATGATTGCGGCTTTTCGAATCTCTCAAAGTATGATAAGTACCGCGAAGTATTCCTGAAAGAATATGAGAAGGACGCGGATGGGATGATTGAGATTTATGCTCCCTGAGGATGAGGTTGCTGTTCGCTTTGATCGGAATTTCGGTGATATTGACAGTATGTCCTGCGAAAGTATATACTGAGTATATACAATGAAAAGGCGGTGATGACATGGATGTTCAATTAAAACCCTGGGGAAACAGTTTTGCGTTTCGGATTCCAAAAGAGATTCTAAAGACAGCGGGATTCAAACCGGAGGACGTGTTTGATATTTCGGCATCAAGCGGTCGTATCAGTATTACCGCACAACATCGGCACAAGACACTGGAAGAGCGTGTGGCTGCATACGGCGGAAAACTTTGCCCGGATGGAGAGTTCGATTGGGGTGAAGATGTCGGAAGGGAGGCGTGGTGATGCAAGCTTCCGTACATCAGGGAGATATTATAAGAATCGAGGGGTTGAAGCTTCCGGTACTTGTGACCAGCAAGGAAATCTTCAACAGTACAAAGCAAGTGATCGCTGTTCCGATCTATTTGGAAGGCGAGGCGGGGCCGTTGCATCTTCCGGTTGTGCTCTGTAAAAGCAAAACAAGTGGTTTGGCACATTGCGAGAAGATGAGGTTGATTGATTTGCGGGCCAGAAACTGGAAACCGCTGGACCGAATCGATATGCCTCAGATTATCGAGGTGACGGATGCGATACAGAGTATATTTGACTACGTGTAAGAAGGAGTTACCATGCAAAACAAAAAACTTACCAGATGGATACTTACAATATTTGCCGTGATGCTTTCCTTCTCGGCGGCGACGGTGACGGTCTTTGCGGAGGAGGCGGAGGAAACTGCGGAGGTGGTGGATGCGTCTTCGAAGTTTTATATGACGCCCTGGGCGTTGCTTCCGCCGGTGATCGCGATCGTGTTGGCCCTGATCACAAAAGAGGTTTATACGTCACTCTTCGTCGGGATCGTGGTCGGAGCGCTTCTTTATGCGAACTTTGACTTTGAGGGAACGCTGACACATGCATTTAATGACGGTATCGTGGCTTCACTTGCGGATCCGTCCCATGTGGGCATCCTTGTGTTCCTCGTGATCCTCGGCATTATGGTGGCACTGATGAACAAGGCAGGCGGATCGGCGGCCTTCGGCAGGTGGGCTTCCGAACATATGAAGAGCCGCGCGGGTGCACAGCTTGCGACCGTGGCTTTGGGCGTGCTGATCTTTATCGATGACTATTTCAACTGCCTGACGGTGGGTTCCGTGATGCGTCCGGTATCCTGAGAACAAGGCGGTTGACGGGCTGTTGTGCGACGGATTGCTTCTCTTGGTGCGTACATGATTGCGGCTTTTCGAATCTCTCAAAGTATGATAAGTACCGCGAAGTATTCCTGAAAGAATATGAGAAGGACGCGGATGGGATGATTGAGATTTATGCTCCCTGAGGATGAGGTTGCTGTTCGCTTTGATCGGAATTTCGGTGATATTGACAGTATGTCCTGCGAAAGTATATACTGAGTATATACAATGAAAAGGCGGTGATGACATGGATGTTCAATTAAAACCCTGGGGAAACAGTTTTGCGTTTCGGATTCCAAAAGAGATTCTAAAGACAGCGGGATTCAAACCGGAGGACGTGTTTGATATTTCGGCATCAAGCGGTCGTATCAGTATTACCGCACAACATCGGCACAAGACACTGGAAGAGCGTGTGGCTGCATACGGCGGAAAACTTTGCCCGGATGGAGAGTTCGATTGGGGTGAAGATGTCGGAAGGGAGGCGTGGTGATGCAAGCTTCCGTACATCAGGGAGATATTATAAGAATCGAGGGGTTGAAGCTTCCGGTACTTGTGACCAGCAAGGAAATCTTCAACAGTACAAAGCAAGTGATCGCTGTTCCGATCTATTTGGAAGGCGAGGCGGGGCCGTTGCATCTTCCGGTTGTGCTCTGTAAAAGCAAAACAAGTGGTTTGGCACATTGCGAGAAGATGAGGTTGATTGATTTGCGGGCCAGAAACTGGAAACCGCTGGACCGAATCGATATGCCTCAGATTATCGAGGTGACGGATGCGATACAGAGTATATTTGACTACGTGTAAGAAGGAGTTACCATGCAAAACAAAAAACTTACCAGATGGATACTTACAATATTTGCCGTGATGCTTTCCTTCTCGGCGGCGACGGTGACGGTCTTTGCGGAGGAGGCGGAGGAAACTGCGGAGGTGGTGGATGCGTCTTCGAAGTTTTATATGACGCCCTGGGCGTTGCTTCCGCCGGTGATCGCGATCGTGTTGGCCCTGATCACAAAAGAGGTTTATACGTCACTCTTCGTCGGGATCGTGGTCGGAGCGCTTCTTTATGCGAACTTTGACTTTGAGGGAACGCTGACACATGCATTTAATGACGGTATCGTGGCTTCACTTGCGGATCCGTCCCATGTGGGCATCCTTGTGTTCCTCGTGATCCTCGGCATTATGGTGGCACTGATGAACAAGGCAGGCGGATCGGCGGCCTTCGGCAGGTGGGCTTCCGAACATATGAAGAGCCGCGCGGGTGCACAGCTTGCGACCGTGGCTTTGGGCGTGCTGATCTTTATCGATGACTATTTCAACTGCCTGACGGTGGGTTCCGTGATGCGTCCGGTAAGTGACAAGAGCAAGATCTCACGGGCAAAGTTGGCGTATCTGATCGATGCGACGGCGGCTCCGGTTTGTATTATCGCTCCGGTTTCTTCCTGGGCGGCAGCAGTAGCTTCCTACGTGGAGGATGGAAGCGGACTGCACCTGTTTATCCGCGCGATCCCTTTTAACTTCTACGCGATCCTTACCATCGTGATGATGATCTTCCTGACCGTGACCGGTACGGACTACGGCCCTATGGCAAAGCACGAGACCAATGCGAAAGAGAA
>CAMOHF010000082.1 GCA_946614685.1 uncultured Clostridia bacterium
CCTGCATAAGGAATGCCCGGCAGCATGATAGTCTCCGGATCCTCCTTGGAAAGCGGGTCATAAGGCTTGCCCTGATCGATAAAGACCAGTTCCACGGAAAGCGGATCGTCCTTGACATAAGCGCCGATAGTTGCCGGCCCTTTGCCCGGATGATAGGCGTAGCTTGCGATATTGACGAAGATTTCCTCCACCGCAATGTCTATCTGGACTTTTACATTCGGAGGGCATCCTTTCTCATCAAGCCGGGCTTCCACAAATTGTAAGACTTCGTCGAGGTTGTCTACGACCGCCTCGATTTCAAGTACATCGTTCATGTCTGTACCTCCAACCAATTCTCCTTCATAACTACTCCGCTTACTTGCTCAACTTGATTGCAAGCATGGTAAGGTCATCAAACTGCGGTGCTTCGCCCACAAAACGATCAACCGCGGATGTCATCGCGGCAAGCAGTTCCTTCGGTGTGGCGTCCGGATGTTCATTTAAGGCTGCAAGCATCCGGTCCGTACCAAAGAGTTCGTTGTTCTTATCTGTAGCCTCCGGGCAGCCGTCTGTGTATAAGAACAGCGTACCACCGGGCTCAATATCAAATTCATACTGTGTGTAGGGCATGCCTTCCATGCCGCCGATCACAAAATCGTGATGGTCTTCATACACGGTAAATTCACCGGTCGCTCCCCGAAGCATGGGATATTCGTGTCCCGCATTGGCGGCAACAACGTGTCCCGTGGATATGGTAAGGATACCGAACCATACGGTGACAAACATATCTTCCTTGTTTCCTTCGCAGACACGGTTATTTGTACGCTCCAATACCTCTGCGGGCGTAAGCCCCATCTGCGCGTAGTTTGCAATGATGATCTTGCTCATCATCATAAAGAGCGCTGCGGGAACACCCTTGCCGGAAACATCTGCGATCACCATACCCAGGTGATCCTCATCGATCAGGAAGAAGTCGTAAAAATCTCCGCCGACTTCCTTCGCAGGATCCATGGAAGCGTAGATGTCAAAGTCATGACGCTCCGGAAATGCGGGGAACAGACTCGGAAGCATGCTCGCCTGAATACGTGTTGCTACGTCAAGCTCCGCACCGATACGCTCCTTCTCTGCCGTAACCGCAGTGAGATTCTCCATGTAATCGATCAGGCTCTCCTGCATGAATCGCGTCGACTGATACAGTGCTTCGATCTCATCTCCGGAATGTATATCTAAATTTACGATGTTTTCTTTGTTGTAGGTTGCCTCATCCTGTCCGAAGCGATCCGTCGCCTCGGTCAGTTTCTCGATCGGGCTTGCAATTGTCTTTTTGGCATGTATTCCGAGCAACAATCCAAGTACTAAAACGATCACTACGAAGCTGGCGAGGTTTACCGCAATAAACCGGATCGTCTTGTTGCGAAGCTCCGTCATATTGATATCACAGAACGCAACCGCAATCGGCTTTCCCTCGTTATTCAGGATTGGAACTCCCGCCGAAGACAGCCAGCCGAGGTCGGTCTTTGAAACCGTAGGTTTTACGGCGACATTTCCCTCAAGGTCTTTGAATTTTCCTTTCAGTTTCTCCGTATATCCGAGCGCCTTGTATGAATCGGTAGGATCAAGAAGCGTAATGGATGTTCCGTCCTCGATCACCTGTACATAGATATACTCAACATGCATATCGTTTCTGATCATCGAAAGGACCTCGATGTCCAGATCAAAGAGTGCGTCCATATTCTGCGCTTTCAGACACTCTGCGACCTCCTCACGCGAAGCGGTACCCTCCCTTGATCCGGGAATGGCGTTAAACTCATCCGATTTCACGATCTCGACCAGATCCTCAAGCGTATCACCCGACAGTCCGTCTGCGACGGCAGAAGCCACATCGTAGGACTTTTCGTTATAGAAATTCTTATTGTTCACCCAGTTCGACCATCCGGAAACCGCAAGCAAAAGCAGGCCTACCGACGTCATAGACAAGGTGATGGTGGCAACCAGTCTTTTAACCAGTTTTTTCTTCGCTCTGTGTTTTATGATTTCACCCAATGCTTTCCTCTGCCTCCGTTTTTGATTGGATCTTCTTATGACGATGATATCCGATGGATGCCGTGATGAAGAACAGTACGGCAAACACGGTCACGGATAATGTAAGAACCATCATACCCTTCGATACTCCGAGTCCGTAGATAAGTGCAAGGATCGGAGAACCGAGTGCCTGCGCGCCGTTTTCGATCAGACTGTAGACACCGAAGCCCCTGTCGTATCCGAATTCCTCCACCTCGTGCAAGTCCGTAAAATAACTTGTGAAAAGCGGTACACCGAAGCTGTTTGATACTCCGATCAGGAGGATCGCCAATACCAGGGACGGTATATTCTGCATGAGTGCGATGGCAAGGAAGGCCTCCGCATACAGAATGGCCGATATAAAAAGTCCGAAGTGACGATTGTTTCTCTTTGTAAAAAGTGCCGTAAGCGGCGAGCCGAGCACAACAGCCAAAACACCGCCGATCATCAGGATGTATCCGGTGTTGGTTTCGGAAAGCCCGTAATTCTCACCCATAATGGGGAACATATAATTCAGGTAATAACCGCAAATAAGAAGCGGTGACAGGATCAGGAAGAAGAATCCGAGGATCCTGGGCTTCAAGAGGAAGGAGACGACCGAAGTCTTCGGCTGGTCTTCCGCCTCGCTTAGCTCTTCCTCCGTCGGCATATTGTCAGCAAGATATCTTCTGCAGACGAAGTAAAGCATGATACTTCCCACGGCCGTGATCGCAAAAAGTGCGATATAGGAAACCCACTGAACCAGAAAACCGCCTAAAACAATGGCGCAGTTTGCACCCGATACGGCAGAGATACTGTAGTAAGCATATCCTTTGTCCTTCTCCTCTTCCGGAAGCTCCGCGATCTGACAGTTCACCATGATGAGAAGCACGCCCCAGCCGGCACCGAGCACAAGAGAACCGATGGTAAGCATGGTAACACTCGGTATGATACGAAGCGCAAATCCGATCGTATAGGCAAGTCCGCTCACGAGGATGGCTTTCTGCGGTCCGAGTTTCTTTATGACCTTTCCGCCCAAAGCGGAAAAAACTGCTCCCGCAACGACCTCTGCGGACACGGGAAGTGCCGCCGCAAAAGCGGAAGTCATCCATGATACAGCATGTTTGTCGTATATCCGCATCGTATGAAGCGGCAGGATCACACAGGTTACATTCGTAAAAAAGAATACCAGGAAGGTGATAAACCGGAAGATCTCCGGTGTAAGTCTTACCGGTCCGGAGGACTGTTTCTTCGCCTCATAATACACCAGCTTACCCTTCATATAGTGCATCAGTTCGATCACAAGCAGAACAACGACAACCGTCATGGCGATGACGTTGATCAAAAGGTTGATCAGAATCTCTCGGTTCTTCGCCTCGACGGAAAGCATGTCCGTTCCGACTTCGACGAATCCGATCACCTCGTCGTTGTCGTCCCTGATCGGATACTGCACGAAGATATAGCTTCCCGTAGCTGTCTCGGTCTGATACTTAAAGGTCTTACCCGTCTCCATCAGCTCCTGCATGTCCGTACCTTCGTACTCCCAATTGTAGGGATAGATCACGCAGATATCTTCCATGGTGTAGGTAAGCGTCACAACACCGTCAATCACACGGTAACAGGTACAGTACAGCCCTTCCGAGGATTCTCTGTCGGTGGAGAATACCCCGTGAACAGCATCGCTTACGGCCTTATAATCCTCATTCATGAAGTCCGAGGGTTTATTAAGTGAAAGAAATGCATCCTTCGGTATACTGTCGGCTGTGACACTTGCCGCAAAGATCTCATTCTCATAGATCTGATCCGTAAGCTGTTTCTTGAATTCCGGAAACAGCGTGCCAAGGAAAAGAACCACAAGTGACAGAACGCCGAGTACGATATAAACCGCAACGCGGGCGTATACGGTGGAACGCTTTGCGAGATAGGAACCTGTCAAAAACAGGAGGCCGATGATCGCAAGAATGATATAAATAAGCGCTGTCCAAACAAGTATCACTCGGACCTTCAGCTGTACGGAAAGAGAATAGGATTCTAAATAGGAGAATCCCTCGTCATTGTAAACCGTCAGATACTCTTCCGACGCCAGGATGAGTCCACTCGGTCCCGCAACGAGATCCACAACCGTAGGACGATCGGCAAATTCCATGTCCGGACAGAATCTTTCAACCCGAAGATTGGAAAGATCAATACGGATCAGATCGCGAAGACCGATATCCACCACGTAAAGTCCGCCATTCCACACTGCGATCGACTGGGGCACGGATCCTTCCGCAAAGTCGCTGTCATACAGGACCGTATCCTTCTTGCCGTCCTCGTAACGATATACTTTCCCGTTAAATGTGACATAGTAAATCTCACCGGTTGACTGGTCAACAGTCGCAAAAAGAACGTTGGATTCCGCCCCGGCAAGAGGCTTGGATTCAACAAAGTCACCGTCCTGGCTCTTGATCGTAAATCCCGCATCCGTCTTCTGGATGATGTGAATACCGTCCTCGGAGGGAATGATCCCGATCAACGAACGCCGAACAGAACCGCCGGCATCATAACGATAAACCTCCTCGGGATGCTTAAGGTCCTTCGTCATCCGAAGCACTCTCTCTTCGTCAATTCTGATACCGCGGTCGATCACAACATCGTAAATGTAAAGATTACCGTCTCCGCCCTCGATCACGCGATTGGCCGAGGTATAATCTCCGTCATTCGCATCGAGCGATGAAGTGATCTTCCGGTCAGAAGACGCTTTCACGATATTGCGCGTGGAATTGGTGATGATATATAGATTGCCGTCGCCGTCTTCCGTAGCAGAAGTGATACTCTCCGGCGTATAGTCCTTATAGGACTTTGTCCCGATCCACTGGCTGTTGTAATAAAGAAAAACAGCGGCTCCGATAAACAGCAAAACGCTGAGCGTACGTATGAGCAACCTTGCTTTATGATGATGCCCGTCATAAGCCTCGGATATTATTCGATGCGGTAATGATGAAAAATTCATGATCCTATCCTTTTTCTCTGAGTGTTAATTTTGAAAGCAGTGTGAAAGAAGGCGCCATGTGTTCCTTGTAATAGCGCAGATTTTCCACACCCATATCTTCCGTATAATTGATGCAGTCCACATCGTGCATAAAACGCTCAAATGTCTCACGAAGAAGGTATTCGTTCAATCCCTTGATGCGATTGTTGGCATTCTTGTACTGATATATGCCGAGATGATTCCTTGACGTGACAAGACAGATGCCGGATGGCTCTCCGTCTACATAGACGATGATACCGTAACAGCGCAGCTGACCGTAGTAAGGTATGATGTTGGCCATAACCTGCTTTAAACATCCGCTCTGACACTCGTGACAACCCGTCCGTTCACACCAGTACTTTTCCATAAATGCGTTGCAGTCATCCAGGTGATCGGGCGTCAATTCCAGGGTCTCGAAATTGTATTTGCGAAGAAAGTATCTGTAGCGATAACGGTCATCAGCCGCATCCATGCCGGCCAAAAACTCTTCCGGCGTGAAAGTGTAATCCATGTTATCGCGGAGATCCTCGATTTCAAACGAGCCGTTTCTCTCGAAGTAAGGCCGCATCCATGGAACCACGTCCATAATACAGAACTTCTCTCCCATGGAGCAAAAATCCTCGCGCAAAACCCGAAGGGCCTCTCCGATCCCTTCGTCTGAGTAATGTCCGATCATGGCGCCCGCAACCGCATATCCGTAGGCACGCAGATAGAATACCGGAACGATCAGTTCACCCACAATCTTATAATAACAAGGGAGGCTATCCTTCCAGGCCCAGAGATTGACAAAACTTGAGTTTGCGCTCCAATGCCCTTCCATGGCATCATAATAGGGATCAAACAGCGTCTGATCCTCAACAACTACCGGTTTGTAGCCTTGTTCCTCGATCGCTT
>CAMOHF010000083.1 GCA_946614685.1 uncultured Clostridia bacterium
TCTTTTTTTGTTTACGGATGTCGACGCTCTCCGCGGGAAAACCCTTGGAAGCATCGCTCCGATACTTCACCTCAACAAAAACCAGTGTATGCCCGTACGAACATACGATATCAATCTCCGCCTGACGAACACGGTAGTTTTGCGCAAGAATATGATATCCTTTTTTTGAAAGGTAGTCACAAGCCTTGCTTTCTTTTGTGGAACCGACTTCTCGTTTGTTCATGGCTGCCTTTCGAGTTTTGACCTTATCTTGTCCATCCGGTCTACATATACCAGGATCTCCGCCACAACACCGTAAAGTTCGGGCGGAATACAATCCCCGATATCGAGTTTAAGAAGTGTGTCGGCAAGATTCGTATCCTTGTAAAGCGGCACATCGCTTTGCTTTGCGGTATCGATGATCTTATCGGCCATCACGCCCTTGCCGGACGCAACCACGGTAGGCGCCTGACTTCCGGGCTCATACACAAGGGCAACCGCTTTTTTCTTCTCTTCTTTTTTTGGTTTTTCAAAGCCGTATCGATCCATAATCAGGTCCTCACATCAAACGAATATCGTTTTACGCTTTGTTCAAGATCCGTTCCGAGCATCTCATCCACAACCATATTACCGCTTCCGGATACGGAAGGCTCCCTTAAATGGGTCTCGTTTTGAAGCGTGAATCCCACCTCCGCAACAGCCTTTTCGAGCATGGAAAGGTGTTCGTCGATGATCTTTGCGGAAAGCTCGTCTTCGACATAGAATTTGGTATGAACCATCGTTCCGCGTAAGGATACGTGACAATCCGTCGGTCCGAGGTGATCCATATCCAAGTGAAGCAGGGCGCTTACGTCTTCCTTTTTCTCCCGGATGGATTTCTTGTTCATGTAGACAAAGAGATCGGAATTCATCTCCCGGTTTTCCATACGTACCGGAAGCTGCGCATACCCAAACATCTCGTTCAGATTCTGCATAAAATCGATACGCTGCTGCATACCTTTGGCAGATTCATACATATCCTTGCCTGCGGAAGAGCCGGAGTCGGCAAATGCCTCGGCAAGCTTTCCGGCTTTTTCGTATATGGATTTGTAAAGATCATTTACCTCATCGGGACTTTCCATCTTGGAGCCGTCCAAGGTCATCTTCTCACGGACGGCATGTTCAATGAGCGCTTTGAAATCTCCCGAAGAAAGCAGGGATTTGATCATTTCCGTATTCTTCTCGGGAACCAGAGTTCCCCCGTTTTGCAGAAGCTCGTTGAGTTTCTGAAGAAGCTGGGTGGCGGAATTCGAGGACTTCATCGTAACAGCAACCGTCTCATCGGAGACACCCATTTTGTTTAGGGCTTCTGCGATCCCGCGAAGCTGTTCCTCTGGAAGCGACAATCTCATTGATGTATCCGAAAGAACGGTCGGAAGACGCTCTCCTTCAACGGTCGCACCTGCGCCGGTTGCCTGACGATCGATCAGATCATCAATCGCATCCTCAATGGAAACACCGTCCCCCGCACCGGCGAGGATGGAAAGCAGCTGTTCACTCTTTCCGAGCATGGCATCCGCACTGCCAAGTGTAGTGATATCGGATGTAAAGATATCTCCGAGGCTTTGCGCAAGTCCCGCCACATCAGATGTAAGCTGATGCGAATTGGAAATATATGACTCATACTGACCGATATTCTCGGCCGTCACCGGCAGATTCAGCTTGTTTAATGCAGCAAGCGTATCCATCTTGGTGTCGGGAAAGCGAAGGGATTGCTGCATCATCTTCTGCATCGTTCCCTTATCAAGCGGAAGCTGCTGTTTCATCAACGAATCCACGATCTGGAAGTTCTTATCGGACGGAGAGATACCGTTTTTCTCAAGGATGGAAAAAATCGCCTGATCCTTCATCTGTCCGGCAACGTCTCCGAAGGGACGGATCATAACATTGGCACCGTCATTCTCTTTCACCATGAAGCTTAGGGAATCTCCGATGTTGAAATTCATGGCATCTGCCATCCTGGCAGAAAGTGTTTTGTTGTTCTCGAGCAGGATGCTGACATCGGATCCGCTGACATCTGTGATCTTGCCGTCAAAGACCTGACCTTCACGCACCATAAGAATATCCGCATTCGCACTTTGCTGTGCGGATCCGGGAACCTTCGCTGCTTCCTGGACCGCAGGCGTACCTTCTGCGGGCAGCCTCACGGAGGACAGATTGATGCTGGCATCTGAGATATTCATAGGCACCTCTGCTGTTTATAAAAACTTCTTGATAAATGTCATTCTGTGAATGGGGGACGGTCCTAAGGATCGTATGGCATTGATATGTTCCGCAGAACCGTAACCAACATTGGACGCAAAGCCGTAACCAGGATATACCTTGTCATACTCTTCCATCATGCGGTCTCTGGTAACCTTCGCAACGATAGACGCCGCGGCGATCGATGCGGAAAGTGTATCCCCTTTTATTATCGGTATCTGGCGTGCATTTACTTGAGGGATTTTCACGGCGTCGTTTAACGTAAGTTCGGGTGCCGGCTTTAGTTTGGCGATAGCCTGACGCATAGCCTCATAGGTCGCCTGCAGGATATTGATATCATCGATCACGGATTCGGATACAATACCTACGCCGTAACTTACCGCTTCCCGTGTAATGATCTCATAGAGTTCTTCTCTCTTTTCCTTCTTAACCTGCTTGGAGTCGTTTAAGTAAAGGATCCTGTGATCCGTCGGAAGTATAACGGCGCAGGCAACTACCGGTCCCGCAAGTGGTCCGCGCCCGACCTCATCAATACCGCAGATGGCTGCATAGCCTTCGGTGGTAAATTTGTCCTCAAAAGCATACATCGTCTCGGTTCGCTTCTCTTCTTCCTGAAAAAAGTGAATCTGCTTTACGGCACGATCACATAGCGTGGCTACACCTTTTCGTCCGTCCGTAACATAGCTCTCGGCGAAGCGCTTGTATCCGGTCACATCTCCTTCTTGTATACTTTTAAATTCTTCTTTTATCTCTCCGATGGATTTCATGTTTCCTCCAAAAAAGACCATGTGCCTTATCGGCACATGGTCATCATCTACCTTACGCGACCAAATCCGCTGAACGGGTAAATTCGAAAGATGGCCTTGCCCACAATGTCTTCACGTGAGACATTTCCCACGCTGGCCCATCTTGAATCCGTACTTCCGTTTCTGTTATCTCCCAAAACAAAGTACTCATCCTCGCCGAGTTTTACCGGCTGTGATGCTCGTCCACGGTTGTTCTCGTAGATCTTCTCTTTGCCGTAGTTATCGATGATCGGCTTTTCATTGATATAGATATCACCCTTTTCGTCTATCCGGACCGTCTCTCCGGGCAGACCGATGATACGTTTTACGTATGTGGTATTCTCGTCGTAATTAAAAATGATCACGTCAAAGCGCTTGGGATCTCCGAGTGTGTAGGAGATCTTGCTCACCCAAAGGTTATCGCCATCATCAAGGGTTGGATTCATGGAACTTCCGTCTACCTTGGATCTGCATCCCACAAAAGTGATGATCAGGTAGCAGATCAAAATTACAAAGCCGATGTAAACGATCAGTGAAAGAAGCTCTTTGACGATGTTCACCTCTTCGGGCTTTCTCTTGGGCGGTTGCTTCTTCCTGCGCCTTTTTCTCTTTTTGGATGCGGAGGGATCCGATGCCTCCGTGCTCTCTTCCGGCTTCGTATCCTTATCCGAACCGTCTGCGTTCGCTTGGGATGCTTCTGCCTTATCCTGTTCCTTATCCTCGGAATCAATACCCGCAAGTGCGGCTATCTCTTGTTCCTTATTCTTCTTCATACAAACTCCTTCGTACTAAGGCTGCTCCAAACTGATCCTTCCGAGTCTTCCGCTCCGGAAATCATCAAACAAAAGCAGCGCTGCCTTATCGATATCCGGTTCTCCGCCTTTTTTTAAGGCCTTTCTTTGAACCGCAATATCGGAAAGAACTTCGTACGCGCCTTTCTCGGTACTTATATTATAACGCTCACACGCATCATTACAATCATTTTTTCTGAAAAAATCCACAAGCTCGGCTGCGAGTTCCGTCATGGGAAGGATCTGATCATTGATGGAGCCGATCATTGCAAGATGTCGTCCGACCTGCTGATCCTCGAATTTCGGCCACAGGATACCCGGTGTATCCAGGAGTTCCACATTCTTGGAGAGGCGGATCCACTGCTTACCCTTTGTAACGCCCGGCTTGTTTCCGACCTTGGTGCAGGCTTTTTTTGCGATGGAATTGACAAGCGTGGACTTCCCGACATTCGGAATACCGACGATCATTGCACGAATGGGACGATTGATGATACCTCTTTTCCGGTCTCTTTCAATCTTCTCCCGGCACGCATCCTCAATCCTCTTTAACACCGGTTTCATGGTGCTGTTGTTTCTTGCGTCCACAGACAGAACAAAGTACCCTTTGTCCTTGAAGTATTCTTCCCATTTTTTGTTTACGGAAGCATCGGACAGGTCTGACTTATTGAGAAGGATCAGTCTCGCCTTTCCCTGTCCCAAACGGTCGATATCGGGATTCCTGCTTGAAAGCGGTGCTCTTGCATCAAGCAGCTCTATCACGATATCTATCAGTTTGATATCTTCCTGCATCGCACGCTTGGCCTTGGTCATATGACCGGGATACCAGTGGATTGCATCACTCATTTTACTTTACCTCTTCTCTTGGCCGGCGCGATCACATAGCGCACCCTGCCAACGATCTCGGACTTTCCGATGTTGCCGATATTGCCGAATCGAGAATCCTCACTGTTATTTACATTGTCTCCCAGGACAAAGTATTCGTTCTCTCCTAACTCAAGATCGGATTGTGCCACACCGCCGGAACGTATTCTGTCCTGATACAGGTCCGTTTCAAGCTTTTCTCCGTTGATATAGATGCTACCGTTGCTGATCCTCACGGTTTCTCCCGGCAGTCCGATGACACGTTTGATCTCAAAATACTGATCCGTATCCATCTTTTTTATGGCTACGATATCAAACCGCTTTACGGCACCCGGCTTCACCAAGAGAAGTGTGTCACCGTTCATCAGTGTAGGTTCCATGGAAGGTCCGACCATGTGGACGGTCTGAAATCCAAAGCTCACAACCGCATACCCTAAGATAGCAGCAATAAAAACAAGCAGGAACCAGTTGCCCACCATTGACCATGTTTTACGTTTTCTGATATGTCTTCTTCGCATATATTTACACTGTAAAAAAGACCGAAAGGTTGAACTTTCGGTCTTTTGGTTTTGAATTACTTAACAGCTTCTTTAACTTTAGCTCTCTTGCCGACTCTCTCTCTCAGGTAGTTCAGCTTCGCACGACGAACCTTACCTCTTCTGGTAACTTCGATCTTCTCGATAGAAGGGGAATGAAGGGGCCATGTCTTCTCTACGCCGACACCGTTGGAATTCTTGCGAACAGTGAAAGTCTCTCTGTTGCTTCCGCCCTGTCTCTTAAGTACGGTACCTTCGAATGCCTTAATTCTCTCGCGATTACCCTCCTTGATCTTCGCGTATACGATAACCGTATCTCCGACATTGAAGTCTGCGATCTCCTGCTTCATCTGGGAAGCTTCGATCTGCTTAATGATCTCGTTGCTGCTCATATTTTATTTCCTCCTAATACAGACGTTCTTATATCGTATCAGATACAGAGGACCATCCAAATATATGTTGTGCGAACACAACTTCCACAATATAACAAAACATCGTGGAATTGTCAAGCAGAATCATACCTTTTTGTAGAAAAATGTCTCCATGGACGAAAATCCCAGTTCCTTTGCATGAATCACCTGCTCTGTGCTTCCGATAAAAAGAAGTCCGTCTTTTACAAGAGATTCGTTGAATTTCCGGTAAAC
>CAMOHF010000084.1 GCA_946614685.1 uncultured Clostridia bacterium
AGGTTATATTCAGCATAGAGACGAGCATATCGACAAGCTGGTTCTGCTCGGATGTCCCACGCCGAGACCGACGCTTGCGGCCCAGAAGGGAAGCGTGCGGATGCTGATGAAGATGAAGGGTGACCGGGCGAAGTCCAAAACCTGTGACAACATCTTAAACATGGTCCTTGAAAAGCCCTTCGCTTCCGAGGGACGTGCGCACGCATGGATGTCGACGGACACGGATGTGGTAGACGCTTTCAATGAGGATCCCTTATGCAACTTCACTTATACGCTGAACGGATACGACTCCCTGATCGCCTTGTTCGACAGGACGTACGACAGAAAGCGATTTAAACCGGATCACACGGATTTGCCGATCTTCATCTTAGCGGGTGCGGATGATCCGTGCATCGGAAGTAGAAAGGATTACGGTAAGTCGGTGCATTTTATCAAGAAGCTCGGCTATACCGACGTCAAAGCGGGTCTTTACGCGGGCATGCGGCACGATCTGCTCCACGAAACCAAGAAACAGAAGGTTTACCGGGATATCCTGGACTTTATAGAGGAACGATAGAGAGGAAAGAAACACTATGAACGACGCATTGATCGAGCTTCGCGGCTTATCAAAGAACTACGAGGATCAGCAGGTATTAAAGGGTATTGATCTGACCATTCACAGGAATGAGTTTTTGACACTACTCGGACCCTCCGGCTGCGGAAAGACCACCACCCTTCGAATCATCGCAGGATTCGAAGAGCCTTCGGGCGGAGAGGTGCTCTTTGACGGTATTGACATCTCAAAGATCCCGTCGCACAAGAGAGAGGTGAACACGGTCTTTCAGAAATATGCGCTGTTTCCCTTCCTGAATGTATACGATAATGTGGCATTCGGGCTGAAACTCAAAAAGATGGATGAGACCATGATCGATCACAAGGTAAAGCACATGCTTTCACTGATCGGTCTTTCCGATTATGCAAAGCGAGATGTAACGAGTCTTTCCGGCGGACAGCAGCAGCGCGTGGCGATTGCGAGAGCCCTGGTGAACGAACCGAAGGTCCTTCTTCTGGATGAACCACTGGGCGCGCTTGATGCAAAGCTTCGCAAAGGCATGCAGATCGAGCTTAAGAAGATCCAGCGTGAGGTTGGCATCACATTTATTTTTGTCACGCATGATCAGGAAGAAGCACTGTCCATGTCTGATACCGTTGTGGTTATGAACGAGGGTATCATTCAGCAGGTCGGAACACCGGAGGATATCTACAACGAGCCCGAGAACCGTTTTGTTGCGTCCTTTATCGGTGAGTCCAATATCATTGAGGCCGTGATGAAGCAGGATCTGCTTGTATCCTTTGACGGCTATGATTTCCCCTGCGTGGACAAGGGATTCAAGACCAATGAGGACGTGGAGGTTGTGATCCGTCCCGAGGATATCGATATCGTAAAGCCGGAGGATGCCAAATTAAAGGGTGTGGTGAAATCCATCATCTTCAAGGGCGTGCATCACGAGATCGTGGTGGAGGCGGAGCACAGAAACTATCTGATCCACACCACGGATTATTTTGAGCCGGGCCTTGTGGTAGGTCTTTCCTTCGGACCCGACGATATTCATGTTATGTACCGTATGGATTGGGAATAAGGAGGCGCCATGAAACACTACAACAAACTGGTGCGGCCTTATCTAATCTGGTCCGTCCTGATCATTCTTGTGCCCATCATCATGATCGTGCTTTATTCGGTCACGACCGGGGGCAATGCCTTAGTCAACATCAGCTTTACGCTGAAGAATTTTACAAAGATCGGAGAGCCCATCTACCTCGAGGTTTTGAAAAAGTCTCTTGTGCTCGGGTTTGTTTCCGTGAGCATCTGTCTGGTGCTCGGCTATATCCTTGCTTACTTTATTACGAAATTCAAGGACTCCGTACAGGATCTTCTCATCCTGCTTGTGACTATCCCCATGTGGATCAACACGCTGCTTCGTACCTACGCGTGGATCAGCCTGCTTTCCGATAACGGTCTGATCAATTCCTTCCTGGGGCTGTTTGGCATGGACGCCAAGACCTTTATGTACACGGATTTTGCGGTGGTGATCGGCCTTGTGTCCGACATCCTGCCGTTTATGGTCATTCCCATTCATACATCCATCCGAAAGATTGACAGATCCCTGATCGAGGCGGCGCAGGATCTGGGTGCGGATAAGGTGCAGACCTTTATGAAGGTGACCTTAAAGATGTCCATCCCCGGCGTGATCAACGGCGTGATGATGACATTTCTGCTTTCCATCTCGACCTTCGTTATTCCGAAGCTGCTCGGAGGCGGACAGTACATGCTGATCGGTAATCTGATCGAGAACCAGTTTATCTCCGTGGGTAACTGGAATTTCGGAAGTGCGATCTCCATCATCCTTACGGCCATTATTCTGATCGGCCTGACGCTGATGAAGAAGTTTGATCGCGACGACAGAGAGGAGGAACTGGAACGTGCAAAGAACAAATAAACGCTCAAAAGTCCTCTACATACTGTACATTGCGGTATTGTTCGTGTTCTTCTACCTGCCTATCGTGGTGACGATGGTCTTTTCCTTCAACAGCTCCAAGAGCCTGACACATATGACGGGCTTTTCCTTCCGCTGGTATGAACGACTGATCAATGACGGATCCATCATGAAGGCGGTTTATGTGTCACTGACCGTGGCGCTGTTTGCAACGGTGATCTCGACCATTCTCGGAACCATCACCGCTATCGGCCTTTCCAAGAACAAAAAGATCGTAAAAGATGTGATCATGAACATCAACAATATCACCATTATGAGTCCGGATATCGTGACTGCTATCGGTCTGATGATCCTCTTTTCGTCGATCATGATGGCCAAGGGATATATGACGATGCTGCTTGCGCATATCGCTTTTTGTACACCCTACGTGGTGACTGCGGTTTATCCCAAGGTAAGGCAGCTTGATCCCGCGATCGCGGATGCGGCGATGGACCTCGGTGCAACACCCTTCCAGGCGCTTATAAAGGTGATTATCCCGATGCTCAAAGACGGTATTTACGCCGGTATCCTGCTTGCGTTTACCATGTCTTTCGATGACTTCGTGATCTCTTACTTTGTTACAGGAAACGGTGTGGAGAACATTTCCATCATCGTTTACAATATGACCAAGCGTACAAATCCTACGATCAACGCGCTTTCAACCATCGTGATTCTGACGATCGCAATCCTGATCGTGATCTCGAAACTGGTTCCTTCCGTGCTCCGAAAGCATATGAAGAAGTTGCTTGCCGTTGCGGGAGTGCTTCTGGTCGGACTTGCGATCTTCGCGGGAACGAGATCAGGAGGGCGTACCCTTCGTATATACAATGCGGGCGAGTATATCGACCCCGAGCTGATCGAGGAGTTTGAGGCGGAATACGACTGCAAGGTGGTATATGAAACCTTTGACTCCAACGAGAGTATGTACACGAAGATCAAGAGCGGTGCCGAGTATGATATCCTGATTCCCAGCGATTATATGATCGAGCGTCTGATCAAGGAAGAGTTCCTTCAGCCGGTCAATTGGAACAATATCCCGAACGCCAAGGGCTTAAACAAAGAGATCATGGGTATGCCTTACGATCCGGACAATACCTACTCCGTGCCCTACTTTGTGGGAACGGTGGGTATCCTTTACGACACCACCATCGTGGACGAGAAGGATCTTTCCGAAGGATGGGAGCTGCTTCGCGACGAGAAGTATAAAGGTCAGGTGTACATGTACGATTCCGAGCGCGACTCCTTTATGATCGCCTTAAAGGCGAACGGATACTCCATGAACACGGAAGATTACGGTGAAATCGAGGAGGCCTACCGATGGCTGATCGAGCAGCGCGATTCCATGGATGTGGTTTACGCCGGCGATGACGTGATCGATAACATGATCTCCGGCAACAAAGCGCTCGCAGTGGTGTACTCCGGAGATGGAGCCTATATCATGGTCGAGAATGAGAATATGGACTACTTTGAGCCGGAACAGGGCACAAATGAGTGGTGTGATGCTATGGTTATGACGAAGGATTGCCGCGATGAAGAACTCGCGGAAGCATTTATGAATTATATGCTTGATCCTGAGGTGGCAGAGAGAAACTCCGTCTTTGTCGGATATACGTCCCCCGTTAGCTGTGTGGCAGATACGCTTGCCGCTACGGAATTCGAAGGTATCAGCGCATATGTCCCGAATTTCGGAGCACCGAAAAATGAAGCGTTCGGCTATCAGGAGATGAAGTTAAAGCAGCATTTTGCGGATCTCTGGACCAAGGTGAAGGCTTATTGACAATCCGAAAAGAATCTACTATGATTAGCATATCAGACATACATATGGGGGTGTAGTCATGCAAGAGAATGAAGTTTTTGACTTAAACGGCGCGAAGGAAACCTATTCCGAGAAGCGTGCGTACATTGAAGGTATCAAGTACTATTTCAAGAAGATCACCAAATCCAAGGGCATCCTTGTGGATGAGGATCTGGCGGCGAAAGTCAAGGCTTTTGGAGAAGCCTTCAAACTCTTTCGGGAGATGGATTCAAGCGGTGAACTCTTTGAGATGGATGAGATTTTCAGAAGATTCTATCCGGACGGTAACATCGATCCGAGACTTACTACACTTCATTTGCAGCTTGCCTTTGACAGTATTTCCGAGTATATGATGCATTTAAAAAAGATGTATTTCTAAGATAAAAGGTACCCGCTTCGGCGGGTATCTTTTGGTATATGAGATGAAACAAAAAGAAGGAACGGAAGAACTGCATATCTTCAAACGGGCGGACTTTATAATGATCGGTGCGCTGGTCCTTTTTTCGTTCGCGTTTTCTCTTTTTTTGATCCGTGGGGGCAACGAGGGACATACCGTCGTTGTGACCGTAGAAGGAGAGGTGCAAAAGGAGGTTCCGCTTGATTCCGAAGAACAGATCTTTAGAATTGATACACCGAACGGATACAATATGGTACATTTAAAAGACGGAACGGTCTTCGTGGGCACGGCTGACTGCCCCGATCGACTGTGTGTGAAGCAGGGCCGTATCTCACGCCCGGGAGAGACCATCATCTGTCTCCCGCACAAATTGATCGTAGAGGTGAAAGAATGACAAAGGCAAAACAGACAGCTTACATAGGTGTGCTCGCGGCACTTGCTTTGATTCTTTCTTATCTGGAAAGTCTGATTCCCGTATTCGTGGCTACGCCGGGTGTGAAGCTTGGACTGGCGAATCTCGTGACCCTTGCCGCACTTTACAGACTATCCGTCCCTGCTGCAATCTGCGTATCCGTGACCAGGGTGCTTCTTTCTACCTTATTGTTCGGTAATCCGGTAGGGCTCATGTACAGTCTTGCCGGCGCTTGCTTAAGCCTTATCGTCATGATCATTTTAAAGTGGACAAAGGTGTTCGGTATCACCGGTGTGTCAGTTGCGGGAGCGGTTTCTCACAATGTGGGACAGCTTGCCGTGGCGGCTGTTCTTTTGGATAATAAAGTCCTGTTTGCGTATCTTCCGGTTCTTGTTTTTTTCGGTCTTTCGGCAGGCGTTTTGATCGGTCTTCTGGCTGCCTGGCTGATTTCCAAAATTCGCTGAAATACTTGTTATTTTGACCAAATTCGTGTAAAATATTTTGTAGATTTTGCAGGAACTAGGGGGAAACACGGATGCTGAATGGTATCTTTGATACAGTGTTGGGTTATACGCCGGCTGGCGATGTATTATCGCTTGCGATCACATTAGCTGTGTTGATTCTTTTGCGTGTTTCCTATGTAAAAAAGTCCAAAAACTTTATGTACTTTTGCCTGATGATTGCATCGCTTCTTGT
>CAMOHF010000085.1 GCA_946614685.1 uncultured Clostridia bacterium
AGCTCGAAAAAACCTCGCTAAGCGCCGGCGTGCTCACGTTGTCCTTGCAATGCAGCCTACATACGCATCGGTGCCCGGCAGTGTTACAAGCGATAACCTTGGCCGGAGCGCCGCCGGGAAACGTGATCGAGCACCCGAAAACCCGAAAACCTAGCGACATCTGCCATATGCTTGTTGAACGGGGTCGCCGAACACGCCGGCACTTAGCGAGCGTACTTTGCGAGCTTAGTACCGTTGCGTGTGAGATCGAAGCGAAAGCGTCCCCTGAGACAAGCGTATGACAGGTGAGCGTCGAGTGATTAGCCCGGGAGCGACGCCAGAAAACTTCGCATGGCATCCGTGTGAGTCTAACGAATCGTTTTCGATAACGAATCTCAATAATTACGCACAAATCTTATTGCTTTTGCGCGTCCTTATTGGTATAATCGGTTTGTCTGCGGGTTTGACTATGCAAACCCGTAATCTAAAAGAAAAGAGGTATTTTAAATGGCAGCGATTGATTTAAGCAAGTACGGCATCAACGGCGCAACCGAGATCGTCTACAACCCCTCTTACGAGGTTCTCTTCGCAGAGGAAACCAAGGAAGGTCTTGAGGGATTTGACGTAGGTCAGGTGACAGAGCTTGACGCAGTGAACGTTATGACAGGTATCTATACCGGACGTTCTCCCAAAGATAAGTACATTGTTATGGACGAGAACTCCAAGGACACCGTATGGTGGACAACCGAGGAGTACAAGAACGATAACCACGCTATGTCCGAGGAGACATGGAAGGCAGTGAAGGAGCTCGCTATCGCAGAGCTTTCCAACAAGCGCCTTTTCGTAGTTGATGCATTCTGTGGTGCCAACAAGGATTCCCGTATGGCAGTACGTTTCATCATGGAAGTAGCTTGGCAGGCACATTTCGTTAAGAATATGTTCATCCAGCCTACCGAGGAGGAGCTCGCAAACTTCGAGCCCAACTTCGTAATCTACAATGCTTCCAAGGCGAAGGTAGACAACTTCAAGGAGCTCGGTATCAACTCCGAGACCTGTGTGGCATTCAACATCACAAGCCGCGAGCAGGTAATCCTTAACACATGGTACGGCGGTGAGATGAAGAAGGGTATGTTCTCCATGATGAACTACTATCTCCCTCTTCAGGGCATGGCTTCCATGCACTGCTCCGCAAATACCGATATGGAAGGTAAGAACACAGCAATCTTCTTCGGTCTTTCCGGTACAGGTAAGACCACACTTTCCACCGATCCCAAGCGTCTTCTTATCGGTGACGACGAGCACGGCTGGGATGACAACGGTGTCTTCAACTTCGAGGGTGGTTGCTACGCCAAGGTTATCGACCTCGATAAGGAGTCTGAGCCCGACATCTACAATGCGATCCGTCGTAACGCGCTTCTCGAGAACGTTACCGTAGCTGCAGACGGCAAGATCGATTTCCATGACAAGAGCGTAACCGAGAATACACGTGTATCTTACCCGATCGATCACATCGACAATATCGCTCAGAAGGTGAACAAGATTTCCGCAGGTCCCGATGCCGAGAACGTAATCTTCCTTTCCGCTGATGCGTTCGGCGTACTTCCTCCGGTATCTATCCTGACACCCGAGCAGACCAAGTACTACTTCCTGTCCGGTTTCACAGCAAAGCTTGCAGGTACAGAGAGAGGCATCACTGAGCCCACTCCTACCTTCTCCGCTTGCTTCGGTCAGGCATTCCTTGAGCTTCATCCTACAAAGTACGCAGAGGAGCTCGTTAAGAAGATGGAGAAGAGCGGCGCTAAGGCTTACCTTGTAAATACCGGTTGGAACGGTACAGGCAAGCGTATCACCATCAAGGATACCAGAGGTATCATCGATGCCATCTTAAACGGCGACATCAAGAACGCTCCTACCAAGACCATCCCTTACTTCAACTTCGAAGTTCCGACCGAGCTTCCCGGCGTTGACACCGGCATCCTCGATCCCAGAGATACTTACGCTGATGCTTCCGAGTGGGAGACCAAGGCTAAGGATCTTGCTGAGAGATTCATCAAGAACTTCAAGAAGTATGAGACCAACGAGGCAGGTAAGGCACTCGTTTCCGCAGGTCCTCAGCTGTAAGAAGCAGATTGCGAAAGCATAGAATCTAAGCATAAGCCCTCGGGTCATAAGACCCGGGGGTTTATTTTTTGCATTTTTTGAAAATGGGTGTTGACAGAAGTGTACTACTGTGCTATTGTACTATACAAGTAATACAGTAATACACCGAAGCACATGGAAGGCTGAGGTCACGGAAGCAGGGAGGTGAGTATTATGGCATGGAAGTTTCACCAGGAAGCACCCATATATTTACAGATCATGGAAGAGATCAAGCGATACGTCGCACAGGGATATTGGAAACCCGGCGATCGCGTACCTTCGGTCAGGGAGCTGGCCATCGAGGTTGGCGTGAATCCCAACACGATGCAGAAGGCGCTGTCGGAACTTGAAAGGGAGGGCATCCTCGTGTCCGAGCGGACTAGCGGCAGATTCGTCGCCTATCCGAGCGAGGAGCGAGAGGATCTTCGAAGTACACTTTCAAACAAATTTGTGGAATCATTTGTGACAAATATGCGAAGCCTCGGTTACGATGATCGGGAGATTCAAAATCTGCTTGCCGGATACCTCGGCGCGGGAGAGAACGCTTCGCATGAACAGCAGATGGTAATATAGCGAAACCGTAAGGTTTCGGCTTTATAATAGGAGGAAAAGATATGGATCAGAATCAAGGAAACATGCAGATGCAACCGCAGATGCAGCCGATGCAGCAGCCGATAGGACAACCGATGCAGCAGCCGACAGGACAACCGATGCAGCAGCCGACAGGACAACCGATGCAGCAGCCGGCAGGACAGCCGATGCAGCAGGTACAGCAGCCGATGCAGCAGGGCTTTACACCGTCCTATGTACAGGTGCCTTATCAGCCCGAGGCGATGGTAACGACCGACTATGCATCCTTAAAGCCCCAGTTTCAGAATGTGGTCTCGGGGAATGTTGTTGAGATCGCACATGTGAAGAAGGGCTACGGCAAGACCAAGAGAGTGTTTGAGGACCTGAATCTTCAGATCCCCGCAGGCAAGATCGTCGGTCTTCTCGGGCCGAACGGAAGCGGCAAGACCACAATGATCAAGATGCTTTCCGGACTGCTTGCCCCGGAGGCCGGAGATATCACCATCGCAGGACTTCCTGTGGGACATCAGTCCAAGGGCGTGGTAGCCTACCTTCCCGAGCGTACCTACTTCAACGAGGGACTCAAGGTGAAGGAGATCGTCGGAATCTTCCGTGATTTCTATCAGGATTTCGATGAGCCGAAGGCTTATCAGATGATGAACCAGTTAAACATTGACCCGAACATTCAGTTAAAGAAGCTTTCCAAGGGTAACAAGGAGAAGGTTCAGCTGATCATGGTCATGAGCCGTCACGCAAAGCTTTATCTTTTAGACGAGCCCATCGCCGGCGTTGACCCCGCAGCCAGAGACTTCATCCTTCGCACCATTTTAAAGAACTACGATGCGAACGGCACCATCCTGATCTCGACACATTTGATCCAGGATGTGGAAGCAATCTTAGATGATGTCATCATGATCCGCGAAGGCCAGATCGTTGTACATCAGGATGCGGACTCCCTTCGCGCGCAGCAGGGCAAGTCCATTGACGAGATCTTCAGGGAGGTGTTCAGATATGTTGGGTAAATTGATCAAATACGAATTCATAAACAGATGGAAGGCTATGATCTCCGTCTTTGCGGGACTGATCGGCGGAAGTCTTGTGGTAGCACTTTTGAGAGTTATCAGAGAATCTGCGGGTTCAAGCTTTATGAACGGACTGTTTGGCCTGGTTTCGGCGCTTTATGTGGTCGGCATGCTTCTCGGTCTCGGTTCCATCTTCATCCTGCCGCTCTACGACTTCAGACAGAGATTCTTCAAGGATCAGGGCTACCTGACACATACCCTTCCCGTGAAGACCGGCACACTCCTTGTATCAAGAATCGCATGTGACCTGTCCATGCTTGTGGGTATGATCATCGTATTCCCTCTTTCCCTCTGTATCGCAGTCGGAAACTTTGATGTATTCCGCGCATTGGCCGATATGGTGAATACGATTCTTAAGATGATCGGTATTCATGCGGCTTTCGGACTGACGGTTGGCCTCTTCTGCGGGCTCATTCTGATCGAGTATCTGTTCAATACCTGGTGCTTCAACTGTGCGTACACCTTAGGACACTGCCTCTTTGAGAAGGGCAAGAAGATCATGTCCGTTTTGTTCTATATAGCGATCGTGTTTATCACCGGTAACATTGCAACCCTGATCGCCAACGGTTTCAAGGACCGCATTGAAAGCTACGATTATGTGAGTGATATCGCAAAGGATGTGGCTTTTGTCAATCTGATCCTCACGGTTATGATCGTTCTGATGGCAGTGTTTGTGGTCGGTCTGATGGCGATCACCAACAGAGTCTTTAAGAAACGTCTGAATCTTGAATAAGAGATGTGCCTGCTAGGCTAAGCGCAGGCGATAGCGAAAGAGATCCACATCTTTTCCTAATATGTTGGCACTCTTGGGTTCGAAGGCTACTTCCGAGAACCCGAGTTTGCCGGCAACATGTAAGGAAGGGATATTATCCGGATGAATCCTGGCATCGATCCTTCGAAAGATGTAGCAGGATGTCAGAACATCGATGGCGGCAGCGCAGGCTTCGTAAGCGATGCCCTGTCCCGTATAGTTGTGATCGACTTTGTAGCCGATCTCCGCATAGGGCTCGCCATCATTGTGAAAATAGAAATTGACGGCGCCGATCACCGGTTCCGTCTCATCAGCGGGAAAGATATAGTAGCGCAGAAACTGACCGCGCTGATACATCGAGTACTCCCGCGCCAGCATCGACCGGTGGAATTCCGGCGTATAAAAATCCTGAGGCCGTGTCGGCTCAAACGCTTCGAAGCTTCTTCGATTGCGGTTGTAGAGAGCCAGCACGTCCTCTTTTTTTTCTTCGGTTAAGACTTGTAAGGTCAGTCGTTTGGTATGCGTGATCTCCGGTGCAAGCATCAGAGTTCCTCCTTCCTGCGCACGCGCAGGTTTTTAAAAAATGTGGTAAGCAGCTCGGAGCATTCGGTCTCCATGACACCGCGGGTTACATCCACCTGGTGGTTGAAGGCCTTCATGTCAAGCAGATTGATGATGGATCCGGCACAGCCAGCCTTCGGGTTCATGCAGCCGATATAAAGACGCGGGATCCGCGCCTGCAGGATGGCGCCCGCACACATCTGGCAGGGCTCCAGGGTCACGTACATGGTGGTATCCTCGAGCCTCCAGTCACCGATCACCTTCGAGGCCTTGCGGATCGCAATGATCTCGGCGTGCGCCAGGGTTGTCTTGTCCCGGTTTCGGCGGTTGTAGCCACGCGCAATGATCCGTCCCTCGTACACGATGACGCACCCGATGGGGACGTCGCCCAAGTCCGACGCCTTCTTCGCAAGGCGGTAGGCTTCGCGCATGTAACGCAGGTCGTCGGCGCTCACCGCCGGCACCTCGGCCTCAGCTGTAGCTGCATTTTGTTGTAAGGTTTCGTCGTTCTTCATACGAATTATTGTAGCGAGAATCCAAGGTTTTGTAAAGAGTGGGGACGGAACGGCGACCTGCAGGACGCGGCGCTTGACGTCCTGCGCATTTTACGTTACAATACGAAAGCATGAATTCGATACAAAATTTCCGTGCAGCCGGGGAGTTAGCGGTGCCCTGTACCTGCAATCCGCTATA
>CAMOHF010000086.1 GCA_946614685.1 uncultured Clostridia bacterium
CGTAAGCCGTTCTATATATGTATCCACCTCACCCCGGTACAATTCGATGGGTTAAGAGGTAAACGAACAGTATAAACATCTGCTCGGACAAAACGGAATTCCGATATACAGACAGTAATCATCTGCCGCAAGTCCCGTGAGCAGTCGGATCTCATGCTGTGCCACATCAAGCGCCAGCTCCGTCTTCGCCTCGGATACCTCATAGACCTCACGGTACATCCGGCGAATATCATCCGGCGTCTCGCCCTCCTGAAGCGCTTTCATGGCAATCTTCGTGGGACGCATCCCCGTCAGATCTCCCCAAGGAAGTACGCGTCCGGTCTTTGCCGAAAGCAAGTGATAGATCGCAAGCTTGATCGCATTCCGGAAGTTTTGTCTATCCTTGTAGTCACCGCTGGCACGTTCCGTGCCGGTGACCGCTCCGTCCTCCAAAATGTGCAGTGTCGCCCCCGTGTCGTCATAGTCGCAGACAAGTGTAAAGCGCGCATCCGCATCTTCCTTCTCCGAAATATCCTCTCCCGGATAAAAAGCCATCAGCATTGCGCGCAGATCGTTATTGTATTCGTGACTGTTTTCAAGCAGGCGGATCATAGAAACTCCACATAGGGGTTGTTCTCTTTTTCGTGCCCCACAGTCGTCTTGGCGTAGTGCCCGGTGTAGATCACCGTGTCCTCCGGCAGCGTGAAGATCTTCTCGCGGATACTCTCGCCGAGCGCACGCTCATCGCCCGTCGGATAGTCTGTACGTCCGATGCTCTCGAAGAAGATGGTATCTCCCGCATAAAGCATCTTGTTCTCTTCGAAGTAAAAGCACATACCGCCGGCCGTATGTCCCGGAGTCAGGATGCAGCGCACCTTTGTGCCGAGCAGATCGATCTCCTCACCGTCGGAAAGCCAGACATCCGCCGATATAGAGTAGGCTTGTCCGAACATCTCGGAGAGGTTCTTCATGGGATCCGCAAGCAAGGCCTGCTCTTCCTTCGCCGCATAGACCTTGATCTCGGGATAGAGTTTCCGGAGCTGATCCACTGCACCGATATGATCGGCGTGGCCGTGTGTAAGCAGGATCGCCACGGGATGAATGTTTTGATTGTCGTAGAGATTCTTTAGGAAATCTCCTCTTGCCGCAGGGTCGACGATGGCCGCCTCGCGGGTATCGGTGTTCACCACCGTATAGCAATTGGTTCCGATGGGACCAAGTACATTTGTGATCTGAATCAGATTCTGCATAGGTTATCCTTTCGACTGTCAACCGGTCGTACGCTCAATGTCGATCACGCCGTTTAAGGCACGGAGTTTCGTCATAATACGCTTTAATGCATCCTGGGAGGAGATCTCGAATCTTACGTCGATGGTCGCTCCGCCCCGCTTATTGGTACGGACATTCAGTCCGGTCATGTTGATGTTCTCTTCGTTAAATGTCTTGGAAAGCTGAAATACCAGTCCCTTGACTTCAGTTGCGTAGATCACAAGTTCCGCCGTGTAAAGCGACTCTCCGCCGTCGGACCACTCGGCCTCGATCAGACGGTTTCTGTCAAACTCGTCCATGGAAGCGATGTTCACGCAGTCCGTACGATGGATCGATATACCGCGTCCGCGCGTGATATAACCGACGATCTCGTCTCCGGGCACCGGTGCGCAGCACTTGGAAAAACGTACCGCCACATCATCCATACCCTTGACGATGATACCGCCCTTCGCCGCATTGCCGCGACCTGGGGTATTGATCTTCTCGAGGATCTGGGACTCGGTGATCTTCTTTTCCGCCTCACGCTTCTGTTCCTCCAAGAGACGGTTTACGATCTGTCCTTCCTTGATACCGCCGTGTCCGATGGATGCCATCAGCGCATCCCAGGTGGCGAAGTTGTATCTCTTTAAGACACTCTCCGTAAACTCCGGGGTGAGAAGCTCCGGAAGGGAGATACCCTTGCTCTTGCAGTATGCGAGCATAGCGTCTCTTCCACGCTGGATATTGTCGGTCTTGTTCTCCTGTCTGAACCACTGGTTGATCTTCGTCTTCGCCTGAGAACTCTTCACCACGGAGAGCCAGTCACGACTGGGTCCCTTGGAGTTCTGTGAAGTGATGATCTCGACACGGTCTCCGTTCTTCAAGACGGTCTCGATAGGTACCTGACGTCCGTTCACGCGCGCACCGATCAGCTGATTGCCGACGGCGGTATGAATGATGTAGGCGAAGTCGATGGGCGTGGAGCCTGCGGGAAGCGTCTTCACATCTCCCGCCGGTGTAAAGCAGTACACCTGATCCGAGAAGAGGTCGAAGTCCGTCTTGACGAAGCTCATGAACTCGCGGTTGTCCTTGGTATCCGTCTGCCACTCGAGCACCTGACGGAGCCAGTTCATCTTCTGCTCTTCGCTCGCCTTGCCGCCCGCGCCCTCCTTGTACTTCCAGTGGGCTGCGATACCATACTCAGCCGTCTTGTGCATCTCGTAGGTACGGATCTGAATCTCGAAGGGACGTCCTCCGGGCCCGATCAGCGTCGTATGCAGCGACTGGTACATATTCGCCTTCGGCATGGCGATATAATCTTTGAATCGCCCGGGAATGGGCTTGTATCTTTCATGGATCAAGCCAAGGGCCGCATAGCAGTCTCTGACCGTCTCGACCTTGATGCGGATCGCATGTACGTCGTAGATCTGATCAAGGGTCTTGCCCTGGGTCTTCATCTTCTTGTAAATGGAGAAGAGATGCTTCACACGTCCGTCTACCTCGGCAGGAATGCCGGAAGCGCGCATATAATCGCGAATCTCCTCTACCATATGATTGATAAAGTCTTCGCTGGCGTGAAGTCGAACGCTCACCTCCTCCTTGAGCTGCTTGTACTCTTCGGGGTAGAGGTACTGCATGGAAAGATCGTCGAGTTCGATCTTGATACGCGAAATACCGAGTCTGTGTGCGATGGGCGCGTAGATGTCCATCGTCTCTCTCGACTTCTCGATCTGCTTCTGAGGCGACTGATACTGCATCGTCCGGAGATTGTGCAGTCTGTCCGCAAGTTTGATCAGGATCACGCGGATATCCTTCGCCATGGCGAGGAACATCTTTCGAAGGTTCTCGGCCTGGATCTCGATCTTGTCCTGTGAGAGATCGAGCTGTGTCAGCTTTGTAACGCCGTCAACCAAAATGGCGACCTCTTCGGAAAACTCCCTCGACACATCCTCGTAGGTCATCTCCGTATCCTCGATCACATCGTGGAGGATACCTGCCACGATGGTCTCCTTGTCGAGTTCGAGCTCCGCTAGGATGATGGCCACACAGAGCGGATGAATGATATAGGGTTCACCGGACTTGCGCTTCTGTCCCTCGTGCATCTTGTCGGCCACATGATAGGCCTTCTCGATCACCGCAAGATCCGAGGAGGGATGATATCTCTTGACTGTCTCGATCAGTTTGGCAAACAGCTCTTCCGCCGGCGTATAATCGTCCGGTTTGCTGATCTCATTATGAAATGAATTATGTGTTTCTTCAGCCATCTGCCTCACCTTCTTTCTGTCTGAACTGCCGGTCTTATCTATTCTCCGTCAAATGCAACAACCGTATCCACGTCGTACTTGGAAAGACGCTTTCTTCCGCCGAGTGCCGGAAGTTCGATCAGGAATACGATCTTGGCAACCTCTCCGCCGAGCTTTTCGACAAGCTTTGCGGCAGCCTCGATGGTACCGCCCGTTGCTGCAAGATCATCCACGATCACCACGCGCATGCCGGGCTTGATGGAGTCCTTGTGCAGCTCGATGGTGGCTGTGCCGTACTCAAGATCATAGGTCTGCTCTACGGTCTCGCGGGGCAGCTTGCCCTTCTTTCGGATGGGCACAAAGCCCTTGTGATTCTTGTAGGCAATGGGTGCACCGAACATGAAGCCTCTGGCCTCGATGCCCGCGATCACATCATACTCCACGCCCTCAAGTTTCTCGTCAAGTTCGGTGATCGCAGCCTGGAATCCGTCCGGATCCTCAAGCACACTTGTAATGTCTCTGAACATAATGCCGGGCTTCGGGAAGTCCGGGATGGTTGTAATATAATCTTTAACTGTCTTCATGTTAACTCCTTCACTGCTCTTCGGTATCTGACTTTCGATAATCTGCCGGTCGGATCTGCACACTCTCTCTGCCGCCGTAGGAATTGATCTCCGGATAGTAGAGAATATCGATTTTGATCCCGTTTGGCAAACCTCTTAACATTTTATCACAATCTTCCTCGCCAAACCACATTTTTATGCGTTCTATAAAGGATTTCGCATCAAAATCCACAGCCTCCGCCGTAAACCCTTCCGCGCCGACCAGTTTCATGCGTATAAACTGTCCTTCCTTGCCAAACGTAGAAGCCGAGCGGATGCCGAGCCTTAACTCTCCGAAGAGGGGTTTTTCGTTTCCCTTTCCGAAGGGCGCAAGCTTCTCCAGGTCGCGGACAAGCGCGATGCTCGCATATGAAGTCGGCATGGGTACATCGATCCTTTTCACCGGAGTCAGATCCTGCTCCGTCAAATGTTCCCGCGCATTGAGTTCTTTTCGGAAGTCATCGATCTTCTCCCTCGGAAGAGAGAATCCCGCCGCAAGCTCATGTCCACCGAACTTGGTGAGCAAATGTGAAACTTCGGTCAAGGCATCGTACATATGATAGCCCTCGATGGATCTGCCGGAACCCTTGGCGCCTCCGTCCTCCGCATCCGTGATCACAAAGACCGGCTTGTAGAAGGCTTCTCTGACACGGCCTGCCACGATCCCGGCCAGGCTCTCGTGGAGCTTCGGAAGATAGACCACCAGCACGTGGTCCGATGCATGCATAGTTTCCACCTGTGCTATGGCTTCCTCCGTACCTGCCTTCGTCATGTCCTTGCGCTCGTTGTTTAGTTCAACGACCTTCTCTGCTTTCGCAAGCGCCTCCTCGCGAGTTTCAGAGAGAAGCAGGGCGAGTCCCTCCTTCGCACTTTCCAGTCGTCCGGTCGCATTGATGCAGGGACCGATCACAAAGCCCAGGTGATACGCGGACAGTTCCTTCTTCTCAAGGCCGTTTAAGGAAAGCAAAGCCTGCAATCCGTGATTATCGGTCAGCGGAAGCAGCTTCAAGCCTTCTCTTACGTAGATCCTGTTTTCTCCCGTAAGTGACATCACATCACAGACCGTGGCGATGGCCACATACTCGATGTATTTCTTTTCGTCCGGCCATGCAAGTCCCATTTCGGAGTACAGCGCGCGGATGAATTTGTAGGCAACGGCAGCACCGCACAGTTCCTTATAAGGATAGGGACAATCCGGTCGTTTGATATCCACCACCGCATCCGCCGGCACCATCAGATACTTACGCGCGCCCGCGTCATCCGTCTCATAGGGCACCTCATGATGATCCGTCACGATCACGGTCATCCCGTATTTCTTGCCCAGCTCGATGGCGGGAAATGCCGCGATACCGTTGTCACAGGTGATGATGGTGTCAACGCCGTCCGCATGTGCATCCTCGATCATGCGCTCATTGATGCCGTAGCCGTCCAGCTTTCTGTCCGGGATCTCGTAGGAGACATTCGCCCCCGCTTCGCGAAGTCCCATCAGCAGGATGTAGTTTGACATTACGCCGTCCACATCATAGTCGGAGATGATACGGATCTTCTTTCCCTCCCGGATCTTGGCCGACATAATCTTCACGGCTTTTGTCATATCCACCATCAGCGCCGGGTCTCCCACATCGGAAAGCGTTCCGTTTAAAAACTGCCTGATCGCATCCGG
>CAMOHF010000087.1 GCA_946614685.1 uncultured Clostridia bacterium
TCGCGTTCCCGAGGTGATTCGAACACCCGACCTACCGCTTAGGAGGCGGTCGCTCTATCCAGCTGAGCTACGGAAACATCGTTTCTCATTGTAACGGATTCCACCGCAAAAGTAAAGCACCTTTTTTCCAAGGTTTACTATTCGCCCGTGCGGTGCTATAATGTTTCAGTAACAATTATGAAGAGAGGGATTGCCCTATGAAGAATAAATCCGGTTCGGCGCTGACTGTCAGTGCGGTTGCATTTGTTGCAGCACTCTTGGTAGATCTGTATATGATCCTGGTGTACCCGGCAAGGCTCGAGATCATCATTGCCATTTCCCTGATCGTGATCGTAGACACCTACTTCATGGTAGATGCCATCCTTGCGAAGGTGGACGAGATTGCATCTGCGAACATCGATAAGCAAAACGAACTCACCAAAGTAGAAAAAGGAATTTACTCCGTTGCCAAGAGAGAGGAGACGGCCCGCACCCAAAGCATGACCGCGCTTCTTGATCTTCTGATGGAATTAAAAGATGAGAATTCCAAACTGTACAAGGAAATCCTTGACCAGGATAAGGTTCTCGCCAAACTGAATGTCAAAAAGGCCGAAGACAATACCACAAAAGTTGTGAACAGCAATGAGCGTGTCGCTGTTTTACTTGCGCAGATGGCTACCGCCAATGCCAAGTCACAGACCGAGGCCATTGAAATACTGAACGACATCTGCAAGGCTCTCGAGGAGCGCAACGCTATGGACACCGAGCCCGAGAATGAGTACGCACACTTACGCGTGATGCAGGCCAAGGCAGAGTAACAAGGGCACCTATGAATTACATCGTGTTTGACCTCGAGTGGAATCAGTGCTACGGCGGTCGTGAGAATGAAAACCCACGCATGCCGTTTGAGATCATCGAAATCGGGGCCGTGAAGCTTGACGAAAAATTACATATCATCGATTCATTTTCCAGCCTGGTAAGACCCAGACTTTATAAAAAGATCCAGCCACATATTCGAACGATTCTGAATATAGACGAAAAAGAACTTCGATCTGCCCGACCTTTCGATATGGTCTGCAGAGAGTTTCTGAAGTGGTGTGGGGACGACGACTATGATTTTTGCTCATGGGGTCCGATGGATTTGAGTTATCTCCAGAACAATATGGACTACTACTATATGAAGAAGCTGCCGACGCCTCTGAAGTACTACAACATTCAGAGCATCTACTCCGATATGACGGAGAAGAGCAGTGCAGCCGTGAAACTTGAGAAGGCGGTGGATCACCTTCAGATTGAGAAGGACAAACCTTTTCACTCCGCAGTGAATGACGCTTACTACACCGCACTGGTGCTGGCTTGTCTCCATCCGAAAGATCTGAAGGATCGGTACAGTTATGATACATACAACTGCCCCAAGGAAAAGAAGGATGAAATCATCTCCTACCACAAGAACTTTCTGGAACACATTTCCAGAGAGTATGAGAATCGGGCAGAAGCGGTCGCGGACAAGGATCTGATCACACTGTATTGCTACAGGTGTGGCAGAAAGACCAACAAGAAGATCAAATGGTTCGCCAATACCCCCAATTCCTACCTGTGCATCGGGAAGTGCTGGCATCACGGACTGATGACCGGTAAGCTCAGGTTTAAGCAGTCCCGGGACGACAAAGTATTTGTCATCAAGACTGTGGTTCCCACAGACAAAAAAAGTGTCGAGGCGATGCGCCAAAGGCAAAACGAACTCCGCCTGAAGCGGCAATGCAAGCGCCGCAACAAAACCAATTCCAAATCCGATTCCGATTCGGAGTTCGAAATAGACACATAAAAACCCGACTTCCGTCGGGTTTTTGCTATTTCTATAAAGGATCTTTTGCCGCGGTTCCCGGTTTTCTCGGGTAAGCCTTCGGCGTGGGCTTGAGTTTCTTGACAAACACAAAGCTTCGCTTGATCTCTCCGCCGGGGAGGATCAGTCTCTCGATACGTTCAACCGTACCGCCCAATTTGTCTATCGCGTTAGTCGCATCTTGGATTTCCTCATCAATCTCATCGGACTTGTATGCTACAAAGTATCCGCCGACCTTCACGAAGGGCAGGCAGTATTCCGCAAGCACAGACATCCTTGATACCGCACGTGAGACCGCAAGGTCGTAAGCGTCCCGCATGTTTCGATTCCGGCCGCCTTCCTCGGCTCTTCCGTGCAGTGCACGAATCCTCTCATCTGTCGGAAGGATCTCATCGATGACTTCCTGAAGAAAATCGATTCTTTTCCGAAGCGCATCGTACAGAGTAAGATCAATACTCGGAGCCAGGATCTTAAGCGGAAGTCCCGGAAATCCGGCACCGCATCCGACATCGATCACGGAATGAGATCCGGAAAGGATCTCCGGCATCTTCTCGCAGATCGCGATACTGTCAATAAAGTGTTTTAAGCAAACCTCGTCACGCTCGGTGATTGCGGTCAGGTTCATCACTTTGTTTTTTTCGACAAGCATCTCATAATAGCGCTCATACTGTCTAATCTGTTGGTCAGAAAGCTCCCGACCGGTCAGTTTTTTAACATAATCATTTAAGGCCTTCATGCCTGATCCTCCGAAGGCTGCTCCGACGATAAAGTCGTCAGGTAGATCATCAGCACAGAGATATCGGCAGGTGACACACCGCTGATACGCGATGCCTGTCCGATGGAAACCGGACGAATCTGCGAGAGCTTTTGCCTTGCTTCCCTGCGTAGATTCGAAACCGCTTCATAGTCGATATTCTCGGGTATCTTACGCTTCTCGAGTTTCTTAAAATGTTCTACCTGCTGCATCTGTCTGTCAATATATCCCTCATATTTGATGGTGATATTGATCTGCTCGATAACCTCGGACAGATGCTTTTTGATCCACGATGTATCTTTTCCGTCTACTTCATTAGACATACTCGCAGGTCTCTCCGTATCAAGCGGCGCGATCGCCTCATAGGAAAGCTCCGGTCTTCGGATCAGTTCCGCAAGGGAGACTGCCGTCTTAAGCGGCGTGCTGTCATGCTCCTCAAGAAAAGCCTGAACATGTGCAGAACCGCCGACCATGGTGGATGAAAGTCTTGCCACCTCATCCTCGATCAGCTTTCTCTTCTCCGTAAAATGCGCATATCGCTCCTCATCGATCAGACCGATCTCATGTCCGATCTCCGTAAGTCGAAGATCCGCATTGTCCTGACGAAGGAGCAGTCTATACTCCGCTCGCGAAGTCATCATACGATAGGGTTCCTTCGTCTCCTTTGTAACCAGGTCGTCGATCAGTACGCCGATATATGCATCGGAACGATCCAAAATCACGGGATCCTTGCCAAGCACCTTTCGTGCGGCATTGATACCAGCCATCAGACCCTGCGCGCCGGCCTCCTCGTAGCCGGAACTTCCGTTGATCTGCCCGGCGGAAAAAAGTCCCGCGTAGTTCTTGAACTCAAGACTTGCCAGCAAATTTGTGGCATCGATACAGTCGTACTCGATGGCGTATGCATTGCGGACGATAGAAACATGCTCCAAACCGGCAACCGTCCGGATCATCCGGTACTGTACGTCCTCCGGCATGGAGGAACTCATACCGCCCATATACATCTCGTCCGTAAACTCTCCCTCGGGCTCAATAAAAAGCTGATGACGGGTCTTATCCGGGAACTTCATAACCTTGTCCTCAATGGAAGGGCAGTAGCGGGGACCCGTACCCTCTATAAATCCGGAGAAAAGAGGAGATCGGTCGATATTCTCGCGGATGATGTCGTGGGTCGTTTCGTTTGTATAGGTAAGCCAGCAGGAAATCTGAGGACGATCGATCTCCTCGGAGGTATTGGTGAAAGAAAACGGCACAATCCTTTCATCACCCGTCTGCTCCTGCATCTTTGAAAAATCAATGGTCTTCTTGTCAAGTCGCGCAGGCGTACCCGTCTTGAACCGACGAATATAGATTCCCGCCTCGGCCATGGAGTCGGAGAGATGATTCGCCGCCGCAAGTCCGTTCGGTCCGGTATGATTCACCACATCGCCATAGATACATCTGGCCTTTAAGTACGTGCCCGTACAAAGTACCACCGCCTTGGCAAGATAAGTCGCGCCGGAGTAGGTTTTAACTCCGCGGATCACATTTCCTTCAAACAAAAGCTCGGAAACCTCAGCCTGTCGCAGGGTCAGATTCTCCGTGCGCTGCAGTGTCATGCGCATCTGTTTTGTGTACTCGACTTTATCCGCCTGCGCACGAAGGGAATGTACCGCAGGTCCCTTGGATACGTTGAGCATCTTGGACTGGATAAAGGTCTTGTCGATGTTCTTGCCCATCTCACCGCCTAGGGCGTCGATCTCCTTCACCAGGTGTCCCTTGGAACTTCCCCCGATATTCGGGTTGCAGGGCATCAGCGCGACACTGTCCATGCTGATCGTAAAAAGAATGGTGGAACAGCCGAGCCTTGCACTGGCAAGTGCTGCTTCACAGCCCGCATGTCCGGCACCGACAACCACCACGTCGTATTCTTCTGTAATGTATGCTTTTTCACTCATGCCCACCATTATACATTCTTCCCCCAAAAAAGTCTATGGGTCACGGCTTGAATAATCACAAGGGTTGCGATAAAATAGCCCGTAGATATGTAAAAGGAGTATGCCATGGACACCATCGCAGCCATTGCGACCGGTCTTACGGATTCCGGTATCGGAATCATCCGTTTAAGCGGTCCCGAAGCGATCACAATTGCAGACCGTATCTTTTCACCTGCCAACAGGGACTCCCGCCTTGCGGACCTCCCCGGCTATCGTGCATGCTTTGGCAAGATTGTCTACGATGACACGGTGTACGACGAGGCCATCGCTCTTGTGATGCGCGCACCCAAGACCTACACCCGTGAGGATGTTGTCGAGCTAAACTGTCACGGCGGTATCTCCGTATTAAAGAAGGTTTTGGATCTTTTGGTTTCGCTGGGTGTGCGCCCCGCAGAACCCGGAGAGTTTACCAAGCGGGCCTTTTTAAACGGACGCATCGATCTGGCCCAGGCGGAATCCGTTATGGACCTGATCCATGCGAAAAATGATATGGCGATTGCTTCTTCGTTGAAGCAGCTTTCCGGCGCTCTCGGCAAAACCATCCGCCACCTGCGCGAAAAGCTTTTGTACAATATCGCTTATATCGAATCCGCATTGGATGATCCGGAAAACTATTCCTTGGACGGATTTGACGAGAAACTAACAGAGGTTGTGGATAAGTTGTCGATAAGTATCCGAAGTCTGCTTCATTCCTACGACAACGGCAGGCTGCTCACCGAGGGAATCCGTACCATCATCGTCGGAAAACCCAACGCCGGCAAGTCCTCCGTTCTCAATTTTCTGATGGGAGAGGAGCGTGCCATCGTCACGGATATCGAGGGCACGACCAGAGACACCCTGGAGGAAACCGTCAACGTGGACGGCATCACACTCTCCGTCGTTGACACCGCTGGCATCCGCGAGACAGACAATACCGTAGAAAAGATCGGTATCGAGAAAGCGCTTTCCTCCATTGAGGAAGCGGATTTAATCCTCTACATTGTCGACGGAACCAGACCTCTTGACGAAAATGACGAAGAGATCATGTCAAAGATCAAAGGCAAACCGTCCATCACGCTTCTCAACAAGAACGACCAACAATTGGTTGTGGATAAATTGTCGATAAGTGAAAAGATAGATACACATTTTCTGGAAATATCCGCGTTGGAACACAGGGGATACGAAGA
>CAMOHF010000088.1 GCA_946614685.1 uncultured Clostridia bacterium
AGTTAAAGATTCTTCTGCTTCCCAAGGACCCGAATGACGACAAGAATGTCATCGTGGAGATTCGTGCCGGCGCGGGTGGAGATGAGTCCTGCCTTTTCGCTGCCGAGATCTACAGAATGTATATCCACTATATTGAAGGACGCGGCTGGAAGTACGAGCTTCTCGAACTCGAGGAGATCGGCATCGGCGGTATGAAGTCCGTGACATTTAAGGTAAACGGCAAGGGTGCTTACTCCGTCTTAAAGTATGAGAGTGGGGTGCACCGTGTGCAGAGAGTTCCCGAAACGGAATCCGGCGGCAGAATCCATACCTCCACCATATCCGTGGCAGTTCTCCCTGAGGCGGAGGATATCGATGTAAAGATTGACGAGAAGGATATCCGTATCGACGTTATGCGTGCATCCGGAAACGGCGGACAGTGCGTCAATACCACGGACTCAGCGGTGCGTCTGACACATTTCCCCACAGGTATCGTGATCTACAGCCAGACAGAGAAGTCACAGCTTCAGAACAAGGAGAAGGCTTTTGCACTGCTTCGTGCAAAACTCTACGACATAGAGCAGCAGAAGGCACATGACGCCGAGGCGGAAGCGAGAAGAAGCCAGATCGGTACGGGTGATCGTTCCGAGAAGATCCGTACCTACAACTTCCCCCAGGGACGTGTGACCGATCACAGAATCAAGCTGACACTCTACAAGATCGATCAGATCATGAACGGAGACATTCAGGAGATTCTGGATGCGCTTACGGCAGCCGATCAGGCGGCGAAGCTGACACAGATGAATGAGGGATAGTGAGGCAGCAGTATGGAACTTTTAAAAGTCATCATCCTCGGTATCGTTGAGGGTATCACGGAGTGGCTCCCCATAAGCAGTACGGGACACATGCTCCTCGTGGATGAGTTTATTAAATTATCGGCGAGCGACGAGTTCAAGGAAATGTTCTTCGTCGTAATCCAGCTCGGCGCCATCCTTGCGGTGGTACTTACCTTTATCAAGAAAATGTGGCCGTTCGGACTTACCGAAGACAAGAAGCCCTGTATGAAGAAGGACGTCTGGTCTATCTGGTTCAAGGTCGTTGTGGCCTGCATCCCCGGAACCGTCGTAACACTTCTGTTTGACGACTGGATCGAGGAACATTTGGAAACCCCCGTGGTGATTGCGGCAGCTTTGATCTTCTACGGTATCTTGTTCATCGTGATCGAGGCTTGGAACAAGAAGCGCGAGCCGAAGGTGCTTGAACTTTCGGACATCACTTATAAGATTGCGTTGATCATCGGACTCTTCCAGGTACTTGCAATCATTCCCGGTACATCGAGATCCGGCGCCACCATCATCGGTGCTTTATTAATCGGTGTATCGAGAGTAGCGGCAGCGGAGTTTACCTTCTTCTTGGCAGTACCCGTTATGTTCGGACTTTCCTTTATCAAGCTCTTAAAGTTTGGTTTTGCATTTACCGGACATGAGCTTTTGATTCTGGGTGTGGGATGTGCGGTAGCATTTGTTGTATCCCTGCTTGTGATCAAATTCCTGATGTCCTACATCAAGAAGCATGACTTCACCGTGTTCGGTGTCTACAGAATTCTGCTTGGTGCAGTGCTTTTGGTTTACTTTTTGGCCCTCGCGTAAGCGTGCGGCATCGATCGGAGGAATATTATGTCAACTTGGGAAGAGAATGTAAGAAAAGTGGTACCTTATACACCTGGAGAGCAGCCGAAGGAGCGGAAGTACGTAAAACTCAACACCAACGAGAATCCGTATCCGCCCTCACCGAAGGTTTCGGCGGCAGCGCTTTCGTTTGATGCATTAAGGCTTTATCCGGATCCCGCGGCGTCGGATCTTGTGCATGCGATCGCAGAGTATCACGGCGTAAGCGACAAGCGTGTATTTGTCGGCGTCGGATCGGACGACGTGCTTGCCATGGCTTTTATGACATTCTTTCACAGCGGAAAGAAGATCCTCTTCCCGGATATCACGTATTCTTTTTATGATGTATGGGCAGATATGCTGGAGATTCCTTTTGAGACCATTCCCTTAACCGGGGATTACAGGATCGATCCGGCGGACTACGCACGGGACTGCGGCGGTATCGTCTTCCCCAATCCCAACGCACCCACGGGCATTGCGCTTCCGATTGAGGATGTTCGTTCCATCATCTCCAAGAACCCGAATGTGGTTGTGATCGTAGATGAGGCTTACATTGACTTCGGCGGAACCTCGGCCCTTACGCTTCTGGATGAATTCGAGAACCTTCTGGTGGTTCGTACATTCTCAAAGTCGCGCTCCATGGCGGGACTTCGGATCGGATATGCCATCGGAAGCGAGAAGATGATCGCCTACTTAAATGACGTTAAGTATTCTTACAATTCTTATACAATGAACCGTCCCTCCATCATCTACGGTGTGGAGAGTATTCGGGATGATGCATATTTTAAAGAAACGGTAGAGAAGGTTATAAAGACACGTGAGGCTTTTGCCGAGGCTATTCGCAAGGCGGGCTATGTCGTGCTTCCTTCTTCCGCAAATTTTGTCTTTGCGTCTCATCCGACGATCCCGGCGAAGGAGATCTTCGCACGTTCGAGAGAGGCCGGTTTTCTGGTTCGCTATTTTGACAAACCGCGCATCGATAACTTCCTTCGTATCTCCATCGGAACCGATGAGGAAATGCGCGCATATGCAGATTTTCTTTGCGAAATATAATCATTTGATTTATAATAACCCTGTGTGTTTATATAACTTGCGGAGGTGTACTTCATATGGAATTCGGAAAGGAATCTTGATATCGTGGAGAGTGTGAAGGATAAGATCGGCAATCTTGCCGCATCGACCGAGGAAATCTCCGATTCTACCAACAGCATTTCCGAGACTGTGGAAGAGGTGCGGGTTGTACTTCAGAAACTGGTCAAGGACAGCCAGGAGGCTGCAGGTATCTGACAAAAGCATCACGGGTCCGGACACGTTACAAGGGTAGCGTGTTCCGGGCCTTTTTTGCTATATAGGAATCGCCTATAACAAGTTATCCGAATTCGCTATAGCCTGAGCCTATTAAACCTATTGACTTGGTAGGTTGTTGATGATAAGATAAGCCTGTCCTTAAGAAATGAACCGAAACATGAAAAAAGGAGGCGGAAGACATGGAACCCAAAACCGGATATAGGACATGCAGCTTATGGCGTGATCGAATGTGTTGCCGCAAGGCAGAGTACACGGAAAAGGTATTCGGATGTTGCAGCTGTCAACGCCGAGAGATGATAGAAAACTGATTTACAGAGATATAGGATGAAAAGGAGATTTTAAAAATGAGCGATTACAGATTTGAAACATTACAGTTACACGTAGGACAGGAAGAGGCGGATCCCGCTACCGATTCCAGAGCGGTACCCATCTACCAGACCACATCTTATGTATTCCATAACAGCAAGCATGCTGCAGACCGTTTCGGACTTGCGGATGCCGGAAATATCTACGGACGTCTCACCAACTCCACACAGGATGTTTTAGAGAAGAGACTGGCAGCTTTAGAGGGCGGAAGCGCAGCGCTTGCCCTTGCATCCGGCGCGGCAGCCATTACCTATACGATCCAGGCACTTGCAGCCAACGGCGGTCACATTGTGGCGCAGAAGACCATCTACGGAGGTACCTATAACCTGCTTGCACACACACTTCCGCAGTACGGTATCAAGACAACCTTCGTCAATGTGCATGATCTCGCAGAGGTTGAGGCAGCAATCACTGAGGATACGAGAGCCATCTTCCTTGAGACCCTCGGCAACCCCAACAGTGATATCCCCGATATTGATGCGGTATCCGAACTTGCACACAAGCACGGACTTCCGGTTGTGATCGATAATACTTTCGGCACACCTTACCTGATCCGTCCCATCGAGCACGGCGCAGATATCGTAGTTCACTCCGCAACCAAATTTATCGGTGGACACGGAACCACTTTAGGCGGTATTATAGTAGAGTCCGGCAAGTTTGATTTTAAGGCAAGCGGAAAGTATCCGAACATCGCAGCACCGAACCCCAGCTATCATGGTGTATCCTTCTATGATGCGGTAGGACCTGCAGCGTTCGTTACATTTATCCGTGCGATCCTGCTTCGTGACACGGGGGCAACCATTTCACCCTTCAACGCATTTTTGCTTCTTCAGGGTGTTGAGACACTGTCGCTTCGTCTTGAGCGTCACGCAGAGAATGCGGCCAAGGTGGTAGAGTTCCTTTCCAAGCACCCGCAGGTTGAGCACGTATCCCATCCGTCACTTTCGGACCATCCGGACCATGCGCTTTATGAGAAGTATTTCCCGAACGGAGGCGGTTCCATCTTCACCTTTGATATCAAGGGCGGACAGGAAGAGGCATGGAAATTTATCGATGCGTTACAGATCTTCTCCCTCCTTGCGAATGTTGCCGACGTGAAGTCACTTGTGATCCATCCTGCGTCCACAACGCATTCGCAGCTTTCCGATGAGGAACTTCTCGACCAGGGAATCAAGAGAAATACCATCCGTCTTTCCATCGGTACGGAGCATATTGATGATATTATTGCCGACCTTGAGAGAGGCTTTGCGGCAGCAAAATAGAAAGGAAGGATTTTTTATGGGAATTTACAAAGGAGCTACGGAACTGATCGGTAACACGCCCCTCGTGGAGCTTACCAATATCGAAAAGGAACTCGGACTTCAGGCAACCTTGCTTGTGAAACTCGAGTACTTAAATCCTGCGGGAAGCGTGAAGGATCGTGTGGCCAAGGCCATGATCGAAGACGCGGAAGAGAAGGGTGTATTAAAAGAAGGTTCCGTTATCATTGAACCTACCAGCGGAAATACAGGTATCGGACTTGCGTCCATCGCAGCAGCAAAGGGATATCGCATCATTCTCACTATGCCCGAGACGATGAGTGTGGAGAGAAGAAACATCCTTAAAGCTTACGGCGCCGAACTTGTACTCACCGAGGGTGCCAAGGGTATGAAGGGTGCGATTGCCAAGGCGGAAGAGCTCTCAAAGGAAATCCCGAATTCCTTCATTCCCGGACAGTTTGTCAATCCGGCCAATCCGGCGATTCACAAGGCAACCACGGGTCCCGAGATCTGGAAGGACACTGAGGGCAAGGTGGATATCTTTATCGCAGGTGTCGGTACCGGCGGTACGGTAACCGGTGTCGGTGAGTATTTAAAGGAGCAGAAGTCCGATGTAAAGATCGTTGCATTGGAGCCTGAGGACTCGCCGGTTCTTTCCGAAGGACATGCGGGACCGCACAAGATTCAGGGTATCGGTGCAGGCTTTGTGCCCGATGTATTAAACACCAAGGTATATGATGAAGTGTTTAAGGCGGCATCCCAGGATGCGTTCGAAGCGGCGAAGCTTCTTGCCAAGAAGGAGGGAATCTCCGTGGGTATTTCTTCGGGAGCAGCGCTTCATGCCGGTATCGAGTATGCCAAGAAGCCGGAGAATGCAGGCAAGGTGATCGTGGCATTGCTTCCGGACAGCGGTGACCGTTACTACTCAACACCGATCTTCACAGAGTAATATATAAACCGATCTATCATAACACACGATACAGATGATCCTGCCTTGTGCCGGATTCTGGATGTATCGTGTGTTTTTTTTCTTGCCTAAACGGCGGTGGGGGAGTATAATCGAACCATCATCAGTCATGGGCGATTCGCCCGTAATTCCCGAATTCCCGATACGAAAAGCGATAG
>CAMOHF010000089.1 GCA_946614685.1 uncultured Clostridia bacterium
AATTCTCCTTCACCACGGAAAGACAGAAGCTGTCGATGGTGGTGATATCCGCCTTTCTCACAAGCACGAGTTGCTTTGCAAGATGCTCGTTCTCCGGGTGTTCCATAAGCGCCTTTTCAAGGCGACCCGCAATCTTATCCCGCATCTGCGCGGCCGCAGCCTTGGTAAATGTAACCACCAAAAATCGGTCGATATCCACAGGATGTACCGGATCCGTCACCTTCTCAATGATACGTTCCACAAGCACCGTTGTCTTACCGGAGCCTGCTGCCGCGGATACCAGTATGTCCGCATCCTTCTTTTTGATCGATTGTTCCTGATTTGGTGTCCAGCCCATCCTATTCACCTCCTCCGACTGCCCGATGAATCGCCGCACGGATCTTCTCCTGCCCGTCTTTCTTGTCCGAATACCTCTTAAAACGTACGCGATTCGCATCCGACAGCGGATCAAACCTGCATACGTCCTTGTAAGCGCAGTACAAACAAGGATGGTTCCTGTCCGTCTTAATGGGACTCTTGTCGATCCGCCCGTCTGCCATCTGCTTCATAAGTTCTGCTGCCTTCTTATCCGCAAAAGCGAGGATCTCTCTGAAGAACACAGGATCGTCCGCCTTCGTTCCCCAAAGCTTTAATTCCTTCTCCCGCGCCTTTTCCGCGGTGGCTTCATCTTCCGCGGTTACAAAGGGATCCTTCATCCTGTAGTAGTACATACCCTCGGGGATCACCTCCGTCACGCCGAGTTCCGGGTGCTTCTCTGCCTCGGCAAGGAGCGCGGACATATAGACGGAAAGCTGTAATTCAAGCCCTTCCATCAGTTCCGACAACTTGAACTCCTTGCTGCCGGACTTGTAGTCGATCACACGAAGCAGCAGTTTATCTCCCGAAATCTTGATGTCTCCGCGGTCAATGATACCATAGAGTTTCACGTCCCGATCCTCATTTGAGAGAATATAGTCAAATTTATACTCCAGATACTCCGGTGAAAAACCGTCTGTTCGGTTGATCTCCGTGAGCATGCGCGTGGTTCGTCGTGCGATGCGAAGAAGGTTGCCGCGCAGGCGCTCACGCATACCGTCCTCAAGTGTGACCGAGGCATAGTAGTCATCAAAGACATGACCGATAAAACGATCGGAGAGTTCCTCCCGTTCCTTTTCGGGAAGCGCCATCCAGTCGTTCTCCCGCTCTTCCTTCACAAAGCCAAAGAGTTCCTCGAGCCCCTTATGCAGGATGTTTCCCATATCCGCGAAACTCACCACGCCCTCGCGTCGTTCACCGAGTCCGAGAATATGCTTTAAGTAATAGGAGTATGCGCACTGCGCATACTGTTCAAGTCTTGAGACCGTACGTCCGAGCAGATTTGCGTAAATAAGCTCCCGCACCTCGCCGGAAAGTTTCTTCGGAAGATTCGTATAATCAATGGCATCGGCAAGGAGCCTCACGCGAAGTTCCTCTCCTGATTCGGAAAGCAGGGCAAGCAGCGCTGCCGCCTCGTTTTCGTCACCGTCTCCGTCCTTTATGCCGCGCAGATCACCGGAAAGTCTTCTGACAGCCGGATCGGTTCCGGCCATAACAAAGCTTCCTCCCTTCGCAACGGTAAGTTTCGGGAAGATCTGACGTATGCGGTCGATCACATAGGAAGGCCGCATAGCCTCACCCGAGCCGCTCTTTTCCGTATAGGAAAGCAAAAGCTTGCTCTTCGGTTTGGTCATATGGAGGTAGAGATAGAACTGTTCCGTGTAAGCATTCATCCTGTCCGTGGGTGCAAGCTCGATTCCATGTCCGGCGAGCAGTTCCTTCTCATGGTCCGTGATAATCTTTGGGCTTGTTCCGTAGTTCGGGATCACACCGTCATTTACGCCCACGATAAAAAGGACCTTCACCTCGTCCAGACGGCTTCTTGTCATATCTCCGAGCGTTACCGAGTCGATGGACGGCGGAATGATACCTCGGGACAGATCCGAAAGTCCCACGGAGAGCAGTTCGGAAAAATCTCCGACCGTGAGGAGTTCCGTACCCATCAGTTCATCAAGCTTATCCAAAAGGACGCAGACAGCTTCGAACAGTCCCTGCTCATCCTTCATCCGCTCCTCATAGGACAGTTCTTTCATAAAATCGTAAACAGCGCGCACATAGGCGGAAGCCGGTCGTTTTCTCTTTCCGCCCATCGCCTGGTACATACGAAGCAGCACGGAAGCAACCCCGGATCTTATATCTTCTACCGAGACATCCCAGGGTTTTGACCATCTTCCGTGTCCGCGAATATTAAGCGCAAGCACAAAATTTTCCAGAAGATCGATATCATCCTGGGAGAACGCCTCCAGAATACCGGTCTTTAAAAAGGCAAATGTGGATCCGTAGGAAAAATCATCCTCCATGATCCGAAGCAGATGCGTGATGGCATCCACATATACATTGTTCTTTAAGGGAATCGTGACGTCCGCAAAGAACGGAATTCCGTAGCCGGGAAAGATCTGCGACGCAAGCATCCTTCTGTCCTCGATGTCCGCACAGATCACCGCAATATCGCGGAAACGATACGTCCCCTGTCGCACCAGAGATGCGATCTTTCCCGCGATGCCTTCCATCTCGGCGAAGGGATCCTGATACACCGTAATCCCGATATCGTCCGTTGTATCCGGATACTTTGTATAGGGATAGCGAAACAGACTTGCCTCAAGGTGAGAAAGCGCGCTTTTTTCCTTCCATCTCGGAAAAGGTCTTGTATCATAAGCCTGCGTTTCCTTCACGGTAACGCCTTCTTCGCGTGCGATCTTTAACAGTTTGTTCTTTGTCTCGTTCGACAGGGCAAAGAGCGCGTGCTCCGGCAGTGTCTCCGCATCAAAAGCGGCCCGATCCATCGTGAGGATGACTTTTACATCCATCGCACACGCGATCAGCGCACGCACCACCTTGTACTGGATCGGCGTAAAGCCGGTAAATCCGTCCATGACGATCACACTGTTTTTGATCATTTCGGAGTCAGGGATTCTCGCCGCCAAAAGCTCCGTGTTTTGCTCCGCAACAATGTAACGGTCCTTCATCATCTCATCAAACTTGTCGTAGATGGTAAGCAGATCCGAGAGTTTCTCCGTAAGCAGGCGGTATTCGTCCTTTCCCGAAAGTTCGTCCCGCACCTGCTTCAGTTTCTCTCTGTCACAGTCATACTGATACATCTCCGACATCAGGGATTTTAACTCGTCCATCATGCCGTTCTTGTTCAGATTGTCCCCGTAAATCTTAAGATCATCCTTTACGCGACTTGCCGCAAGGCGAAGCATCATGGTCTTACCGAAATCCATCAGTACCTCGCCCTGTTTCACATGCAGTTCATCAAACACGCGGTAAGAAAGGCGGTTCATACCGATGACATCGATATTCATATAGCCCTTGTCCGGCGACATCAGCACGAGTTTTTTCTGCAGTGCCATGGAATACTGTTCCGGCACAAGCAATATGTAATTCACATCCGGATGCGAAGTCGCCTCATCAAGCAGCCACCTGTAGGCTGCGTGACTTTTCCCGGCGCCGGACGCTCCGTACAGAATCTGAAATGCCATAGTCATCCTCCGAGTTTTATACTCCGTCCATCATAGCACATTTTACGTCTTCCTTCCATAAATCCTTGGTTGAAACACTTGCGAAAATCCGCATGATTTGTTACATTTGAAACATGGATTATCTTTTACTGATCTTTCCAATTGCAACCCTCACCGTACTCTTTTACAAAGCGAAAATCGCGCCGCTCGGCACCTATATCGAAGACGGTTGGGACTATGATACTTCCAGATCACTCTTCGGCATAGCTGCGGTTTTCATCATGCATCACCACATGACGCAATGTATCACGGGCTACGGTTGGAATTACAAAGGGCCGATCACCATCTTTAACTCCATCGGTCTTCTCTTTACGTCGATCTTTTTCTTTTTCTCCGGTTTCGGTCTGATGGTAAGCCTCTCCGAAAAGAAGGACTACATGAAAACCTTTCTTGCGCACCGGCTTGTCTCTGTGCTCGTACCTTTCTTCGTGACAAATGTGTTCTACATTCCCTACTGTATGCTTTTCACCGATCGGATCAAAACTGTCGGCGAGTTCATCACATCCGTAACCGGGTTTACACTCATGAACAAAAACGCATGGTTCGTGGTGGAGATCACCTTCCTCTACCTCGCATTCTTCGTAGCGGAGAAACTAACCAAAAACCGCGTGGTTATGGTATCGATCCTAACCGTGATCACTGTCTGCATCATCTTTATGAGCCTCTCCCTCGGAGACGATACCACAAGGGTGAGCGGGTACTGGTTCAAAGGGGCCTGGTGGGACAACACCACGATCCTCTTTCCCGTCGGGCTCTGGTTCGGTCTCTTTAAAAGCCGTGTGATGGCATTCTTCAAGCGTTTCCTGATCGCGATCGAGCTGATAAGCATCCTCGTATTCGGCATGCTCCTGCATGCACACCTCCGGCTATGGCAGCCCTTCTATCTCGACAGTATCATGTGCATTGCATTTGTAATGATACTCCTGGGCATGGTCCTTAAAGTACGCATCGGGAACCCGGTGCTCCGTTACATCGGAAAGATAAGTTATGAACTCTATCTGATCCATGGCGTCTACCTGATGTGTTTCGGCTTCGGACTCGCGCTTCCGGATCTACCCATGTTCGCAATTGTCTTTGCCCTAAGCTTCGCAACCGCTGCGCTGCTTACGCCGCTTGACAAACGCATCATCAAACGTATGTTAAACTTGTGAATTCATGTGAAAAATAGTATAATAGACACATCAAATCAAAGGGGGGAATTGATTGATGTCAGAGATTTCAAACAGCTTTATCATCCAATCCAAATTTGACAAAATGATCAGTTTAAAGGGGACGAAGGGACACTACGCCACATCCTCCTCACACATCAACTGTTACATTGACATGACGCACTTAAAGTGCAAGCGCAGGGAGGCGAAAGCCGTTGCGAATGCACTGGTACAGGAGTACAGCCACTCCACCATCGTGGACGCCATTATCTGTCTCGACGGTACTGAGGTCATTGGCGCTTATATGGCGGACGGACTTGCAGAAGCAGGTATCCACTCCGTCAATTCCAACAATGTCATCTACATTATCACGCCGGAGCAGACCACGGTCGGCCAGCTGTTCTTCAGAGAGAACTTTGTTCCGATGATCCAGAACAAAAACTGTCTGGTACTTCTTGCCACCGCAACCACCGGTAAGACCATCAACACTGCGCTTAACTGTATCGAGTACTACGGCGGACATATCGCCGGCATCTCCGCAATCTTCTCTGCTGCGAAGGAAGTACACGATATGAAGATCAATGCCATCTTCTCCACGGACGATATCCCCGGATACGCAACCTATCCCGCAGGCGGATGTCCGATGTGCCAGGCAAAGCAGCCGCTGGATGCCATTGTCAACAGTCACGGTATTTCAAAACTTTAGCAAGAAAAAGGACGTTTACTGTACCGACCCCCAAAAGTTAGACCAAAAAATCTAACGATTGGAGGTCGGTATTTTTATGTCTAAGTATTCTTTTGAATTCAAAAAGGAGGTTGTGCTTGCTAAAAGACCTTCTCTAGAATCCTTTTCGTTTCTTTGCAACTTCTATGAGCTCCGCAGCCTCGTCCATCGCTGCTTCTTTGCTGATAATATTTGCAATCAGTTCAAGATCTCTTTC
>CAMOHF010000090.1 GCA_946614685.1 uncultured Clostridia bacterium
GATGGAAAGGACTTCGTTCACCGTGCAGACATCTTCGAAGAACTTGAAACATTCTTCTTCATCCTTCAGTGTGAGGATGGCCTTAAACAGCTCCTCCACGGCTTCGGTTCTGATCGTTTTACCCATATACGCCCCCGATTATTTATTCTCCTTGCGAACCCATACGGAGACTGCGTCTCGATTCACATAGAAATCACCGTAGCCCCACTCGTCGATCTTGATGTTATACTTGGCATTGCCCATAGCATCCGAAAAATGACATCCCGCAAACTGCTTGCCGATGTACATGTGCTTGGTGCCGCCGGTACCGTCGGAGATTACAACCGCAAGTCCGGAATCCGGATGCTCCTCGTCTCCCTCACGGGTCCAGCCGATGCAGTTCGGATCATCAAAGTAATCATGCTGCTCACCGTACGCATGGCTTGCACGAAGCTTGATCAGCTTGTCGAGCTCCTTCTTCTTGGACTTGATCTTCGAAGACGGAATTCCTCTGTAATCACCGTAGAATACACAAGGATATCCGTCACGGCGAAGCAGGATCAGAGCGTAAGCCATCGGCTTGAACCAGTCTTCCACCCAGGATTCCAGAGACTGTCCGGGCTGGCTGTCATGATTATCCACAAAGGTCACGGACTTTAAGGGATTCGCCTGTGTAAGGGAACCGTCCAGAATCTTGGTCAGATCATAGTCTCCGTGTGCCTTGGAACAATTGTGGAAGTTAAAGTGAAGGGGCACATCGAAGAGGCTTATCTCTCCGTCCGTTGCGCGGATATAATCCTGTAAGACATTCACATCCCAGTGCCAGTATTCACCCACTGCGAAGAGTTCCCTCTCGGAAGCCTCCCTCATGCTCTTCATCCAATCGCGGAAGAAGTATTTGTTGATATGCTTTACCGCATCCAGACGGTAGCCGTCCAGATTGCAGGTTTTGGTATACCACTTACCCCAGGCGGTAAGTTCTTCTCTTACCTCCTGATTATCAAAATCAACATCGGCGCCCATCAGATAGTCATAGTTACCGAGTTCTTCATCTACTTCATCATCCCAACCCTTGCCCGAGAAAGCAAAGATGGCCTGCTTTGCGCGGTCTTGATCCCAATCGATGCCGTCAAAGTGATTCCAGTTCCATGTAAACTTGGAATACTTGCCTTTTCTGCCGGGGAAGGTGAATTTGGTCCATGCGCCGATGGTCTTACTGTCGCCGATCATCTGGTTGCGTGAATTGGCGTTGAATTCCTCCGCAGTCACTTCCTCAACCTCGTCCGCGCCCATCTTGTGATTGAATACCACATCCGCGTAGACATTGATCCCTTTTGCGTGAAGTGCCTTGATCGCAGCAACGTATTCGGCCTTGGTACCATACTTGGTCGGGACGCTGCCCTTCTGGTCGAATTCTCCGAGATCATAAAGATCGTATACACCGTATCCTACGTCAAAAACTCCGTTCGCACCCTTGTATGCGGGCGGAAGCCAAAGCGCTGTGATGCCCAGATTCTTAAGTTTGGTCGCATCAGCCTTAAGTGACTTCCATAAGCCGGAATCAGCCGGAAGATTCCACTCAAAATACTGCATCATCGTACCGTTTAAACTCATGTCAACAACCTCCACTTTTGCACTTTAAAGCGATTATATCAGATTCAGCCATGTCCGTAAAGGATTACAGATTCAATAAGTCCATGATGAGAAGTTCCACCGCTAACTGGTCCTTCTCCCTGCCCGTCTTGATGTTGGTATCCGCCTGCTGACAGCGATCCACACAGGCAATCAGTTCTTTTTCCGTGTAATTGTTCGCGATCGCCGTATACTTTTTCACAAAGTAAGGCGGGATCTTGGCAAAGGATGCCACACCGGAAGAAGCACTTCCCGTATCCGCCGCAAATCTGACCTTCATGAGGACATTGTACTGTCTTGTGATCAGGTAGAGTACGCGCATCATCGGTTCCCGCAGGGACAAAAGGTCTTCGTAAAGCGAGAGTGCCCGTTTTCTGTCCCTCTTTGAAAGCGCTTCCGTCATGTCGAAGATTTTGTTCTCCGCCTGACTCACACAGAGCGCATCCACATCTGCTGCCGTGATCCTGCCGGAATCTATGGCATAGCACCGGAGCTTCTCTGCCTCCTGATAGAGTGCCGTCATGTCCATACCCGCTGCCGAAAGCAGTTTGTAGTACGCTGCCTCTTCGACGGAAATACCGTCCTCCGAAAAAAGATTACGAAGCCATGTAAGAAGTGTGCGCTCGTCCGGTGTATCAAAGACCGCCACCGTTCCTTCCTTCGCCACACGCTTATACAGTTTGCTTCTCTTATCGATTGTCATCTCAGAGAAGATAAGGACCGTCGTCTCGGGAATCTGCGGCAGAAAATCTTCGATAACCTCGCAGCCGGATTTAAAGAATCCGCTGTCCGCCACCAAAACCACACGGCGTTCACCGAAAAACGGCAGTGTCTCAGCTGCGCCGCGGATATCCTCTCCGCGTATGTCATCTCCCTTGAACACTGCCAGATTCATCGTATCCGTCGGGTCGATCAAGGCCTGCAGCAGCTTATCTTTGTACTGACGAATCAGGTAATTCTCACTTCCCGTGAGAAGATACACTCGGGAATATGTTCCCTGTTTGATATGTTGATTGATCACGGCCATGCCGTTTGCATCAGCCATTTTGCTCCTCCGCTAGTCCACAAGTTTGCCGGCATCGGATAGGGGCATGGGCTTACCCCAGATATAACCCTGGATGAAGTCACAGCCGACACTCCTTAAAGTCTCCAACTGTTCCTCGCTTTCAACGCCCTCGGAGATAACCTCCATGTTTAGAATATGACCGATGGAGACGATGGCTGCCACGTACTTCTTCGAAGAATCGCTTGTGTTCATCACATCGATGAAGGACTTGTCGATCTTCAGCAAACTTGCCGGTAGATCGTTCAAGTAACTGAGAGAGGAATAACCGGTACCGAAGTCATCGATTGCGATCTTGATTCCAAGTTTCTCCACCTCATCCAGGGTAGTCGTCGCCTTGCCTGCGGAATCGATCATGATGGATTCGGTGATCTCAATTTCCAGGTTTTTGAAAGGTACTTGGTGCTTCACCAAAGTTTCCTTGATTTCTTCGATGAAATTGTTCTTCATCAAATGCCGCACGGATACATTGACCGAGACAAGAATGTCCGGGTTCTTCTTACATGCGGTGCCCAAGAATTCCATAGCCTGTCTGAAGACCTTTAAGTCTACCTGATCGATCAGGCCGGTCTTTTCGGCAATGGGAATAAAGTCTACGGGGCTGATCATCTTGCCGTCTGCATCCACAAGTCTGGCAAGAGCTTCAAATCCGCGTAGTTTATGGTCAATCGTATACTGCGGCTGAAGATAGCATCTGATGCCGTCTCCCTCAAGCGCAGCTCTGATCTTTCGTTCAATTTCAAATGTCTGCTCGGATTCAAGAAGTTCGGGGCTGAATCTCACAATCGAATTCGCTCCGCCGATTCTCTTGGCCTCATGCATGGCAGCATCGGCGCAGGAAGACATCTCTCCCGCGGTCTCCGCATCCGCCGGATACTCCGCATATCCGAAGCAGGCCTTCATGTAGTAGTCGCACTCGTTCACAGTGATCTTTCTCTCGAGTGCCTCGCGATAGATTCGAATCGCATCCATAATGTCATCGTCAGTCTTATATGCGTGAACAAGGATTGCAAACTGGTCACCGCTGACCCTGGCCACGAAATCGTCCGTACCGGAAAGTCCGGTATCTGCAATCGTCTTCCAACGATCGGCAATTTCAATCAGTACAAGGTTTCCGATATCATGTCCCATGGTATCGTTGATACTCTTGAAATCATTTAAATCCGCTGAGATTAGAGCGAATGGTTCACCTTTCTTAACCAGAAGTTCCATCAGGTTCGAAAGTGCAAACCAGTTGGGAAGTCCGGTAAGTCCGTCCGTTACCGCCTGTTCCTGTATGCGCTTCTGGTATCTCTCGACTCTCCTTGAGTTTAAAAGAAGCAGTGATGTGATACCCACTGTGAAAACCGTGGAAAAAACGCCCGCAATGTTATCCATTCTTCCCGAATGAACAATTGAAAGAATCAGTGAGGGAAGTGAAGCAATCAAGATGATCGTTGATGTAATAAAACCGATTTTCTTGTAAAAGACAACCAGGAAGATCAAGCATACGTTGGACGCATAGGCAAACACTCCGGTAAATGCACCGACCGTTGTCGGATATCCGAAGAATGTTATCGGCTGATTCGAAATACGCGCACTTTTCTTCAAAAAAATCGTAGCAATAAAATACAGCAAAATAATAAGGACGAAGAGACTCTTCGGGACTTCCCTTTGCTGTGATAGTTTTTTGAATGCGGTTTTGACGCGCTTGCGCTTTGTAACTTCCTTGGTCATGCGGGTGGTTCCTCTCAAATAAGTCAAATCTGATTATAAAGCTTTATAACCGATCACGCAACCAAAAACAAGCTGTCTTGCCTGGACCCGCTCTCGCTAATGTTCCGACGTAACGGTACTAGGCTCGTGTAATACCTCGCCAAGTACCGACGTCTCCACGTTGTCCTGGCAATACAGCTTGTTTTTTGGTTGCTGTGTGATGGTTAATTATTACATATCATGTATATATTCTTTGTTTCGATTTATCTGCAGGTGGGAGGATCCCCACCTGCCCAAGTTGTGCCTTAATATTGTACGAAGGCGGCCTTATTTGTACCCGATACACCCTGGTAATTTACACCCGGTGCGGCGGAACCCTTCGGTACGATTACGATCTGGATGCCTTCGAGGCGCTTAGAGCCGCCGGCTGTACCGGATGCCGCTCCGTTCTTAGCCCAGCCAAGCCATCCCTGATCCTGTGCATGTACTCTGTAGTAAATGTCATAGTGCTTTGCTACTTCGCCTGTAAGCTCGATGTTGATTGCCTCAAGTCTGTAAGACTTGCCGCTGGTTCCTGCCATCATGCCGTTAGCTACGTAGCCCTGGCTCCATCCGAGGTTCTGGATGTGTGTCCTGTAACGGATACCGCCTGAATACTGTGAGTTGGACAGACGGATCTGGATTCCCTCGAGCCTGAGTGATCTTCCGGATGTTCCGGAGAATGCTCCGTTGGTCTTCCATGCCTGCCAGCCTACATTCTGTACATGAGTTCTGTAAGTTACGTTCGGTACATTTGCGCTTCCGACTGCGGGCTCACCGCGATTCTGCTTATCCATGTAAGCTGCGCCGGTTACACTTGAGATACCGCCGATGGATCTGTTGAATGATTCATCCTTCTTCACAACTACAATCTGGATACCTTCCAGTCTGTAAGAATATCCTGCCGTACCTGCTGCCGCTCCGTTCTTTGCCCAGCCCATCCAGCCGACGTTCTGAGCATGTACTCTGTAGTACACATCATAGAGATCCTTGTCTGCGCCTGTAAGCTGAACCTTTAAAGCCTCAACGCGCTTGGACTCACCGGATGTACCGCTCATCTCACCGTTTGTGCTCCAGCCCATCCAGCCGTAATCCTGTACGTGTGTGGTGTACTGGATACCGAGGTTCTTGTTGCCGCTTACGGAGATCTTCAGGTTCTCCATACGAAGTCCTGCTCCTACCACACCGGATACGGTACCGTTTGAAACTGTCGGACGGTCGCCGTAGTTTTGTACGTGTGTACTGTAGGATACGTTTACAT
>CAMOHF010000091.1 GCA_946614685.1 uncultured Clostridia bacterium
CTTTGATCTCATAGCTTTCGAGCACGGGCTGATTACCCACGACCGCAAATTTCGGATATTCGGCTTGATCACCGTTCACGGTGAATGTAAGCTTTCCGTCATACTCCGGAAGTGATGAGATCACTGGATGAGCATCCTCTCCCACAGTTGAAGGCGTAATCAGGATGACATCATCCGCCTCGATGTGCGTATTCATGCCGGCTTCTTCGCCGTTCTTTTTTATCACGGCAGCCTCGCCCTGCGTACCGCGCACAATGCGCGTCTTACCATTGATCTTGAAGGTGACATCCGCCCCACGCTTGGGGAAGAGATCTTCATTGGTAAGTCCGTATGCAAGTGCAGCATCAAAGACCGTGAGTTTATCATTGTTGTATAACTTCACACGTTCGTCGTTCACTATGGCGAAGATGAAGTTGTTCTTGGAGTCGTAATAACTGAGGCAGATACCGATGGGCGTAACGTATAATGCGTCCTTCTTGAAGTTTTCCACCTCAAAATTGATATCATTCATCACTTCGGCACCGCGAAGCGCAACACGTTCCTCCGGAAGTGAAAGGCCTTCGGACAACAATTTGATAAAACCTTCAAGCTTACCGCCTCCGCCTACCACAAAGGCTGCGGAAACCGTCTCGCCACCGTTTAACTCAATGATCTTCTCAGCAATCCTGCCGGCGATCTGTGCCTTCGCCTCTTCGAGATTCTGCATGATCTCCGCAGGTGTGATCTTGTGTGCGATTCCCATGATATCCTTGTAGGATATCTGCTTTCTCGCAGGATCGACGGTTTTCAGCATCTCTGCCGTATCAAAGTCGATCAGATATTTCTTCACAAGGATCTCGGTCAGTTCATCTCCCGCGGAGGGAATCATGCCGTAACCGATGATGCTGCCGTCGTTCGTGATACAGATATCCGATGTACCGGCACCGATATCGATCAAGGCGATATTCAGCATACGGTAACGCTCGGGAATGGCTACATTGATGGCCGCGATCGGCTCCAATGTAAGATTCGCAACATAGAGACCGGCCATCTCCACTGCGGAATAAAGACTTGTAACCACTTCTTCGGGAAGAAAGGTTGCAAGTACATCCGCTGCGATATGGCTGCCCTTGTGTCCTTCAAGATTCGAAATCTCGATATCGTTTAAGTAATACTTGATGACCGTGTAACCGACACAGTAAAACTTGGTGGTTTCGTCTTCGTCCTCAAGTTCTTTTCTCAGTTTGTCATGCGCATCCTCAATACCGATCAAATCGATGCTATGGATATGTTCCTGGTTGATCTTTGTAGACTCGTTGAAGGAAAACTCCCCGCGTCCCACCTCTGTACGAAGCACGCGTCCGGCCGCGGCAATACAAACCTCGGACAGTTTTACGCCTTCAAGCTGGGACTCAAGTTCTTCCTTCACTTCGGATATGGTTTTGCTTACCTGAACAATGTCGTGGATCTGTCCATCGATCATGGACCTGGATTCGTGGAACTTTACAGACATGGCTACCACATTGAATTTGTTTTTGTCACGATATCCCACGGTTCCGACGATACTTCTGGTACCGATATCCAGTCCAAACACAAGGTCTTCATGATGATTGGTGATAGCCGACATAAGAGCCTCCAAATTAATAGTATTATCTAACAGATTATATCATTTTCAAGCAATATATTCAACCTTGCTTTTAGTTGTTCTGATGAATTTTCGAAGTCAGATTGATTATTTATTATAAAATCTGCATAGGTCTTGTAATAAGTTTCATCCGCCTGAGATGCCATCACTTTTTCACAATGCTCTCTGGTATATCCGCGTCCTGCGATCAGTCGTCTGATCCTCTCCTCCCGGTCCGCATAGACGTACCAGATTTCATCACAGATCGCATCATAGCCGTCCTGTAAAAGCAAAGCCGCCTCTATAACGTAAAGCCTGAGGTTTCCTTCGGCACGTTTTGCTTCGATATCGTCTCTTATGTACGACTTTACGCCCGGATGCACGATCTTGTTTAAGCGATCAAGCTGTGCTGCATCGGAGAATACGATCTGCCCGAGTTTTTTTCTGTCGATGGCATGCGGTTTCTCAGCGTAAAGGATATCGTTTCCGAATGTTTCAACCACCCGGTTGTATATGACTTCCCCCGGCTCCATCAGCTTATGCGCAAGTTTGTCCGTCTCGAGAATATATGCGCCGTATGAAGTTTCAAGTTCATTAAGGACACGGCTCTTTCCCGAACCGATACCGCCCGTAATACCGAGTACGATCATAGAAAACCTCCTATTTGGCATCATACCACGAGGCTCCGATCCCCACATCCGTAAGCAGCGGAACGGAAAGTGTTGCGGCATGCATCATCTCATCCTGAAGGATCTTTAAAACCTCTTCCTTTTCTTCGATCTTCGTCTCGATCATCAACTCATCGTGCACCTGCAGGATCAGTCTTGATGAAAGATTTCTGTTCTTTAACTCTCGATTAACGTTGATCATGGCAAGTTTGACTATATCGGCGGCCGTACCCTGGATCGGCGCATTCATGGCAACGCGCTCACCGAAGCTTCTGGTCATGAAATTGCTGCTTTTTAATTCCGGCAGAGGCCTCCTGCGTCCGAACATGGTCACGGAATATCCCTTTTCCCTTCCCTCTTCCACGCAGGAATCTATGTATTTCTTCACGTCTCCGTAGGTTTCGAAGTATCTTTGGATGTATGCTTCAGCCTCTTTTCTGGAGATATCAAGATCCTGACCGAGTCCGAAGGAACTGATACCGTATACAATGCCGAAATTCACGGCCTTTGCTCGTCTGCGCATCAGGGAATCCACGGAATCGATGGGGACTCCGAAAACCTGAGAAGCCGTGATGGCGTGAATGTCCGCATTCTTTTTGTAGGCATCGATCAAGGCTTCATCGCCGGACAAATGTGCAAGTACGCGAAGCTCTATCTGGGAGTAATCCGCATCAAGGAAGATATACCCGTCCTCGGGCACAAAAACCTTGCGGATCTCTCTGCCGAGCGGAAGTCTGGTTGGGATATTCTGCAAATTCGGATCGCTTGAGGAGATACGTCCCGTCGCGGTGACCGTCTGATTAAAGATACCGTGGATCCTGCCATCCTCGCGGATATAAGGCACAAGTCCCTCAACATAGGTGGTAAACAGTTTGTTTAGCTGTCTGTATTCAAGGATCATGGGCACGATCTCGTGCTCACCCGATATTTTTTCCAGTACCTCAACACTGGTGGAATAACCGGTCTTTGTCTTCTTACCGCTTGAAAGGCCCAGTTTTTCGAACAGTATCTCTCCGAGTTTCTTGGTCGAATTGATGTTGAACTCCTCTCCCGCAAGGTTATAGATCGACGTCTCGAGCTCTTTGATACGAAGAGAGAGTTTCTCACCAAATGCGGTAAGGCCTTCCTTGTCCACGCGAATTCCGTTCTTCTCCATCTCATAGAGCGTAAACAGGCAGGGGTACTCGATCGTCCGATAGAGTTCTTCCATCCCGTCTTCCCGAAGTTTTTTGACAAGGATCGGATCTGCAAGAAAAGGAACCAGTGAGCGGTAAGCCATATAGCTTTGCACGTCCGCATCGGCAAATGTATCCGCGCATACTTTCTTTTTCTTAAGAAGTTCCTTCTCATCCGGCAAAAACGCATCAAGATAAGCCCCGGCCACACTTGCGTAGTCGTAGGTACCCATAAGCGGATTGATCAGGTAAGACGCAAGTCCGCAGTCAAAGCAGTCATCGGCATCCGAAATCGAAACACGGCCGAGCAGGGATTTGACATCCATAACGGATACGTGCTTTCCGCCGGAAATCAGTTTTTCGATATCGGAAACAAAGAGGGATACATTTACAAAACCGTTCCAAGCGATCAGATATGTCATATCGTCCGACAGGGTTAAGGATGCACCCGCATCATCAAACAGATCGAATGAAAGACGCTCGGCGGATTTTGCTTTTTCCATCAGAGAAAGGTAGGCGTCAAAGTCTTCAACCGTCTGTATATGCGCCTCGAGCGCAGGTTTTTTTACACTCTCGCCAAAATACCGAAGAAGGCTTTTAAGTTCAAGATCCGTAAACACGCGATAAGAAGCCTCGTTGAACATGTCACCGATCTTTGCATTGCTTATGGATACATCATCTAAAGGAACGTCCAGTTTGATCGTGGCAAGTTCTTTGGAAAGATATGCCTGCTCTTTAAACTCGATCAGGTTTTCCTTATTTTTGCTCGGCTTTAAGCTGTCGATATTTGCATAGAGACCGTCCATGGAACCGAACTCCGAAAGCAGCTTCTCGGCAGTCTTTTGACCGATCTTAGGCACGCCGGGTATATTGTCCGAACTGTCTCCCATCAGCCCCTTCATGTCAATGAATGTGATCGGATCAACGCCGTACTCCGCCTTTACATCCGCAGCAAAATAGTTCATGACCACGGTGTTTCCGGCCTTGGTCTTCGGAAGTTTGATCATGATTTTGTCGGTGGCAAGCTGAAGCAGATCTCTGTCTCCGGAAAGGATCACCACCTCAAAGTCTTCTTTTTCTCCGCGTCTTGAAAGTGTTCCGATGATATCATCCGCCTCAAATCCGGGGCGTTCCACAAAGGTAACTCCCATGGTCGAAAGAACCTCTCGAATCCTCGGTGTCTGTTCCGCAAGTTCCGGCGGCATGGCATGTCTCGTACCCTTGTACTCGGCGAACATTTCGTGCCGAAACGTCGGATGCTTCATGTCAAAGGCGATCACAAGGTGCGTAGCATTTGTCTCCTCGATCACACGCATCATGATATTTAAGAAGCCGAGGATCGCACCCGTGTGGCGTCCGTCCGCCGTTGTAAGATCCGGCAGGCCGTAGAATGCCCTGTTCAAGATACTGTTTCCGTCTACGAGCAAAAGCTTATTCATCTTCAGGTGCTCCTTCCTTTGCTTTATCGTGCTGCAGGTGATAGATGTGAATTCTCTGGAAGTTGGTCAGCTCCGTCACATGTTCCTTCTTCGCATAGCGAACAAAGAGGTCTTCATCTTCCTTGGTGATTTTGATCACGTCACCGAAGTAGTCGTAAAAGTAAGAAATACCCTGGGATTCTTTGATGACTCTTTGCTCTGCATCATAGACACGCTTCAGGGTATTCTCGTAAAGAAAAAAGATACCGAACAACGCCACAAGAAGGCACACGCTGAATGTGGAAAGTCGAAAACGCTTTGAACGCTTGATCTTTCGCTCGATGCCGGCAAGTTCGTCGTTTAAGTCCTGTTTGAAATTGGAAGACAGTTCGCGTCCCTTGTCAAGCTGGTGCATACCGACGATCATCGTGTAATAGATCTCAAGCTCCTCCGAGCAGGTTTTACACTTTCTCATATGGCGCACAAAATCACCCGCCTTGTCGTCGGGCAGTTTCTTCTCTATAAAGTCCATGATATTGGATTGCGCTTCCAAACAGGTCATAGCCTACCTCTGATAAAAAGAGAACCCGAAGCGGATAAGCCGTCCGGGTTCCCGATCATTCATGTGAAAAATTAGTTGTTGATGAGCTTCTCGTCATCGTTGTTCCAGCTGTAAAGCTTACGGATCTCCTCACCGATCTTCTCTGAAGGATGCTCGCTTGCAAGCTTTCTTAAAGCCTTGAAATGAGCCTGACCGCCTGCGGGAGACATATCAAGAAGGAAGTTCTT
>CAMOHF010000092.1 GCA_946614685.1 uncultured Clostridia bacterium
TGCTGCGGGGAGATGTTTAATGCTGCGCGGAATCTTTCCCGCACAGCGGAGGGCGGAGGCGTGAGCACGCCCATAATCTCCGTGTCAAAGAGATCGCGGAAGGTTACGGTGTCGTCTTCGATGAGCCCCTTCGAAAGAGCAAATGCCGTCATATCCTGCAGGATATCAGCCAGCGGACGTTCCTTCGGAATATCCGTCGGGGCTTCGTAGGAAGTCTCGTGAAAGAGAGCGAGCAGCCGGTTGACGGTGTAGATGACATCAGCCTCATGGACGAGACCGTGCGAACGCCCGTATTCGATCAGTTCGTATATCAGTTGGTTGAGCATAGGTTCTACCTCCATCTGTTATGTGTGGGTGTTTTGAAAATTGACTTACATCACGCGGGTGCCGCCGTACTTTCTGATACGCATCACGGTAGATGCGCCTTCTCCGTATAAGTCGTCCATGGCTTTTTGATAACGAGGTACGGCTTCCTTTTTCACAAAGGCCTGGATGGTGCCTGCAAATCCGCCGCCGTGGACGCGGGCGCATCCGTCGCTGCCAAGTATAAGGTCGCTTACGGCGAGTCCTACGGATATGTTCTGGTGTGCAACATCTTTGTTGGTGTAAACGTTTTGCAGGTATTTGAACGAGGAATCCCCGGATGCGCGAAAGTCTAAGAGGAAGCGGGTAAAGTCACCTGCGCTTAACGCCTCCGCCTCGCTTACGGCGCGACGGTTCTCGCGGAGAAAATGAAGCGCGCGAAGCGCTGCTCTGTCACCGCAGGCTTCCCGGATCTTCGGAATGCCGGAAAGAAGTTCTTCCTCGGATACATCGCGCAGAACTTCCTTGCCAAAGCATGCTGCAGCAGCCTTCATCTCGGCGGGAACAGCGGCGTAGTCATCGGTCAGATCTGCGTGGGATCCCTTGGTGTCCGTGATCACCAAAGCATAGCCGGCAGCGTTAAGGTCGAAGGTGATCCGATCGATCTTCGGATGCTTCGGATCGAAAAAGTCAATCTGAGTCAGACTTCCGACGGAGCAGGCCATCTGGTCCATCAGACCGCAGGGCTTGCCGAAGAAATCGTTCTCCGCAAACTGTCCGTATTTTGCGATGGAGACGGCATCAATGGCGTCGTCGTTAAAGAGTCCCGAGAGGATGGTGCCGAGCAGCGTCTCAAAGGCCGCGGAGGATGAAAGTCCGGAGCCGGAGAGTACATCGCTTGTGATGTAGGCGGAGAATCCGCCGATGTTGTATCCTGCATCTCGAACGGAAAAAAGCATGCCCTTGATGAGGGCTTCGGTCGTGCCTGCTTCGGACGGATCTTTTTCAAGATTGTCTAATGAAATCGACATCATCGGGTAGCCTTCCGAAAGGATGCGGACAGTATCCGCATCTGAGGGTGATGCCACTGCGATGGCGTCAACGTCTACCGCGGCACACAGTACATTGCCGTGCTGATGGTCGGTGTGGTTTCCACCGATCTCTGTTCTCCCGGGGGCGGAGAAGACAGAGATCCCGAGGTCGGACAGTTCCGGAAATATTTCGAGTGCGCGCGTGATCGCGCTGATATAACGCTCCTTTTGGTAGGGAAGTACTTCGGTGCTTCCATAGAGATCGGCGAGTTTTTCGTCGTATATGCCGGAGCGAATTTCTTTGATTAAGATATCTGCCTGTTTCATGCCGTTCCTCCTGTTTCTTCAAAGAAGTAAAGTCTGGACGCATAGTCTTCAAATACGCGGGTCCTGTCGTTGAAGCCCGTACCGCCGTATGCGGGGGACAGTGCGATGCCGCCATACATCAGAGCATCGCCGCAGGCGGTTACATCCTCCGTTTCTCCGGAGAGCTTGTAGAACTTTGACAGGAGATGATGCATCGTCGAATCCTGTCTGATATGGACGGGGGAGACAGTATTTACAAGATCTCCGAATTCACGGATGTTGCGTGTGAAAGCCTGACTTGTCATATGATAGATCCTGTCCGGGGCAAGGCCTCGGGGGTTAAGCCTTGCGTACTGCGCGTTGGGGATCGCATGCAGCTGAAGCAGCATGGAGACGGCGCGCTTTTGGTCCGGAGATACCACGGTCCACTCGGTCAGGTTTCCGTCGCCCTGAGAGAGAAGACCGGAGTGTGGTCCTTTGTTTGTATTGTCGCGGAAGGTCCTGCCGCGGTGGAAATCACCGAAGAAGAATACCTCCCGCCAGGTCTTATAGAGTGCAATCTGTTGCCTGACGGCTTCAAACTCTTCCTTCGGAAGGTCGCATAGATTCACCTCGTAACCGAGTACGCCGAAGGATGCAACCGCAAATCTTGTGGCAAGCGGCGTGATCCGAAGCGTCTGGTGATTCGGTACACCCGACACGTGAGCGCCCACGGTGGAAAGCGGGTAGCCGTAGCTGTAGCCTGTTTCGATCTCTGCGCGGGCCATGGCGTCCGTGTTGTCGCTTCCCCAGATCTGCGGGAAGTAGGAAAGTATACCGAGGTCAAACCGGTTGCCGCCTGATGCGCAGCCTTCGAAGAGGATATTCGGGAACTTTTCCGTGAGTGTTTTCATGACACGGTAGAGTCCGATCATGTATCTGTGCGCAACGCTTCCCTGTGCTGCGGCGTCACCGCCCTGTGAAAACACATCCGTCATGGGGCGGTTCATATCCCACTTGACGTAATCGATGTTTCTCGAGAATACATCGGACATGGCATCGATCAGGTAGTCCTGTACCTCACGCTTGGAGAGGTCTAAGATGCGCTGGTTCCTGCCTTCGCTGTGCGGCCTGCCGGTAATCTCCAACGTCCAGTCCGGGTGCGCCGCATAAAGACGGCTTTTGACATTCACCATCTCGGGCTCTACCCAAATGCCGAATGACATGCCGAGTTCGTGTATCTTCTTTGAGATACCTTCGATGCCGTTCGGAAGTTTCTTTTTGTCTGCGGTCCAGTCGCCCAGAGATGAGGTGTCGTCGTTCCTTCCGTCAAACCATCCGTCGTCCATGACAAAGAGTTCGATGCCTACCTTTTTCCCTGCTTTTGCAAGGGAGAGCAGCTTGCTTTCGCTGATCTTAAAGTACGCCGCTTCCCAGCTGTTTAAAAGAACCGGACGTACCCTATCACGCCACGTGCCGCGCACGATGTGACGGCGCACGAAACGATGCATGTTGGCGCTCATGCCGGCGTGGCCGAGATGACTGCAGGTCATCACGGCCTCCGGTGCTTCGAAGACCTCCCCGGGGGTGAGGGGATAAGAGAAGGTCTCCGGGTGGATGCCCCAGAGGAGCCGTGTTTTTCTGTGCTCGGATACCTCTGCGGATTCGGCGTGGTTTCCGCTGTAGACTAAGTTCATGCCATAGCAGATGCCGGCGTCCTCTGTAGCCGTAGCCTCAGATATCATGAAGAAGGGATTGGCTGCGGAAGAAGAGACGCCCGAGGTACTGCCCGCCATATGCGTGCCCTGTACCAGGGGAACGTCGACTTTGCGCATCTCTCTTGCCCAGGCACCGGCGAACCCGGTATAGATGTAATCTCCGTCCGGAAGTTCCAGATGTCCGGAGCAGATCCGGTCGACGGTAACAGGTTCCGATCCTTCATTGATGAGTCTGGTGCGCCGTGTGATCACGTCGCAGTCCTCATAGACGATGAAGGTAAGCTCCACAGTAAGATCACGGTGCGGGTCCGCAAGCCGGATGACAAGTGCCTCTGCCTCCTCGCCGGGGTCGGTATAGGAGGTGGGGAGTGTCTCGTAGGGGGTAGGAGCGGATATCTCTGCGGATACCACCAGGGGATCAAAACTTCTGCTTCCGTCGGCAAAGATGCCGGTAAATGTTCCGGCCCGGTAGTCGCCCTTGCCTGTGGAGGAAAACTCCTGGCAAAGGTCCTGCAGGATGATCGCAGGATGATCGCTGTCGTAGCTTGCGCTGCAGCCGAGCGGAAACTCGTGACGTATGATTAAATTGTCTATTCCTGTAGACGTATGGATCCGACGTCCGTAGTAGAGATGCTCAAGGTGTCCGGTGTCTGCCTTTCGCATGGCGTAGGTTGTGTGCGCCGTATGCAGAATGTAGGTGCTTTCTTTGATTTCGATCATAGGCGAAGCCCTCCGCTTTAAGCGTTCTTCTTTTTCAGATTCTCAGCGATCTCTGCAACTTTCTCGTCCGTGAGGATGAATTTCTTGCGGAAGATGAGGATGGCGGCAAAGAGCCCCAAGATGGGGATGATGGTCATGGTCATGCGCAGGCCGAGCTTTGCGCTTGCTGCCACATCCTTGGCGAAGTCGATCGCATGCTCTTCCTCTGTGGTTGCCTGATTTGAGAGACTGTTGATTGAGAGACAGAGGGATGCGATAAAGGCTGCGATGCCGGATGCAAGCTTCACCACAAAGGTCTGCATGGAGAAGATCACAGACTCGTCACGTCGTCCGTTCTTTAACTCACCGTAGTCTACCGTGTTCGCGAGGAAGACAGTGGTAAGTACCTGCAGTACGCCGTTGGCTGCGAAGATGAAGAAGCCGGGGATGAAGAGCAGGTATACGGAGGACATGTTGGTGAAGGCAATGCCGAAAAGTACGGCATAGCCGATCATGGCAGAACCTAAGGTAATGTTGAAGATCGCCTTGTTGCTGAAGGCCTTCCGAAGCAGCGGATAGAAGAGTGCCATGGAGAAGATCTGGATGGCGCCACCGAACATGTTGAAGAGGGTGTAGCTGTTAAACCAGCTTGTTCCGCCGAAGTCGTACTTGAAGAAGTAGATCACCAGGTTCGAAGTGATGTAGATGGAGCAGTTGATCAGGACGATTGCGATCACGATGACCATTGCCTGATCGTTTGTCAGAAGTGCCTTAAACATCTCGCCGATAGACGGGGATTTCATGTTGACCGTGCTTTGTTCCTTGATGGATACGCAGGTGATCACGATGAAGACGATGAAGAGGATCGCCACGATCAGAGCAAAGTAACGGAAACCGATACGCTCGTTGGAACCGCCGAGTTTATGAACGGCGAACATGGTGATGATGGTGACGATGGCGGAACCGGCACCGGCGCAGGAACGTGCCAGCGTGGTAAGTCCCTCACGCTCCGGTCCGCCCTTGGTGAAGGCGGGGATCATCGACCAGTAGGGGATGTCCATCATCGTGTAGGTGACACCCCAGAGGATGTAGGTAACCGCAGCGTAAGCCGTAAGTCCCGGACCGTCCAAAGCGGGAGGCGCGGAGAACATCAGGAAGAGGATCACTGCGTTGGTAAGTGTACCGATCAGAAGCCAGGGGCGGAACTTTCCGAAGCGGGTGTTCGTCTTGGCTACGATGATGCCCATGATGGGATCGTTAAATGCGTCGAAGATACGGGCTGCAAGCAGGATCACACCCATTGCAACCGCAGATACGCCGAGTACGTCCTGGAAGTAGTAGAGGACATAACTTGCGGAGAGCATATAGACCATGTCTTTGCCCACGGCACCGAGTCCGTAAGCTGCTTTTTCCTTGAATCCGAGTTTCATAAGCGCACCTCCTATTTTACGTTGAAGTCAACGGTGTAGGTTTCGTGTGTTTGCGTTGTGATCTTTAAAGTTGCCTTGCCTTTCTTGCCGGTGGTTTTTACATAGGTACCGCCCATGCCGCCCTGAAGACTTACCATATCGGG
>CAMOHF010000093.1 GCA_946614685.1 uncultured Clostridia bacterium
TCAGAAACTGATGGGCAAGAAGGTCACGGTGGGAGATTTCTCTGCCGTGGTTACTGGTCTTCTGCTTGCTTTAAATCTTCCGCCAAAGCTGCCGATCTGGATGGCTGTTGTCGGTTCCGCTTTCGCCATCATCGTGGTAAAGCAGCTGTTCGGAGGACTCGGTCAGAATTTTATGAATCCCGCACTTGCGGCAAGATGCTTTCTCATCCTGTCCTTTGCGAGATATATGACGGACTTTTATTATGACGGCGTGGCTACGGCAACGCCGCTCGCGGTCCTGAAACAGAGCGGACAGGTGGAAAGCTTGCGCAGCATGTTCCTCGGACATACCGCGGGTACCATCGGAGAGACTTCGGTGGCAGCACTCTTGATCGGTGCGATCTACCTGCTGGCAAGACGCATCATCAACTTCAGGATACCGGTTTTCTATATCGGTACATTTGCTGCTGCAATCGCAATCTACGGCTTTGCAAAAGGCTACGATGTACCTGTTTTCCTCGCAGCGCATCTGTGCGGAGGCGGGCTGATGCTCGGTGCCTGGTTTATGGCAACCGACTATGTAACTTCGCCGATCACATCGAAGGGCAAGATCGTCTACGGCATCTTCCTCGGATTGCTCACCTTTGTGCTCCGTATCTTCGGACCCTCGGCGGAGGGCGTATCCTACTCCATCATCATCGGTAACCTGATCGTTCCTTTGATCGAGCGCGTGACCGTGCCGAAGGCCTTCGGAGCCGGTATGGGCAAGAAGGAAGAGCGTCCTGCCGAAACGAAGGAAGAAGTGAAGGAGGAAGAGAAGAAAGAAGCACCGGCCGAGAAGACGCGTGCCGATGTGAAGGGCGTGCTGCTTGCGGTACTTGCCATCTCGGTCATTACTGTTTTGATGGGCAGTATCCTCGGCGTGATGCATGAGGTGACCAAGGATCCCATCGCTTCGGTGGAGAAGGACGCCAAAGAGGAAGCTTACAAGGAAGTGTTCCCGGATGCGGGCGGCATCATCCCGATGGACGAAGCGGGCACCGCCGAGCAGGCACAGGAGTACCTGGATCAGGTGAACACTACACTTCATGATATCAAGGGATTTAAGACAGCTGCCGTGACAGAGATCGCATTTGCCTGCGAGAGCCCTGCGGGCACCAAGCAGAACAAGGTGCTCGGCTATGTGGTACTTGTTACAAACAAGGGTTACGGCGGAGATATGCAGCTTGCGGTCGGTGTGTCGTCCAAGGGCGAAGTGAAGGGAATCTCATTCCTCTCCATCAACGAGACGGCGGGACTCGGCATGAAAGCGAATACGGATGCCTTCAAGGATCAGTTTAAGGGCAAGACGGTAGATGAATTCAAGTTCACCAAGACCGGTAGTACGGCGGATGATGAGATCGATGCGCTCTCGGGCGCGACGATCACAACCACGGCCGTGACGGATGCGGTCAATGCGGCCGTTGCCTGTGTGAATCTGTTAGGAGGTGGTAATTGATGGGAAAGATCGGTGAGAGACTGAAGAACGGAATCGTAACTGAGAACCCGACCTTCGTCCAGATGCTCGGTATGTGTCCCACCCTTGCGGTTACGACTTCTGCCATCAACGGTGTCGGCATGGGACTTACCACGATGGTCATCCTTACGCTGAGCAATTTTATGATCTCGCTTCTTCGGAAGCTGATTCCGGACAAGGTTCGAATTCCTGCCTACATTGTGATCATTGCTTCCTTTGTGACGGTGGTACAGTTTGCACTTCAGGCCTATCTTCCGGAGCTTAACAAGAGCCTCGGACTTTACATCCCGCTGATCGTGGTGAACTGTATCATCCTCGGTCGTGCGGAAGCTTATGCATCCAAGAACAAGCCGCTTCCTTCGGTATTCGACGGTATCGGTATGGGACTCGGCTTCACCATCGGACTTACGGTGATGGGTGTGATCCGTGAGGTGATCGGTGCGGGAAGCATTTTTGGATACTCCTTCGCAGACGGCATCAATCGTGCCATCGATCAGAATGCGGGCGGCAAGGTTGCTGAGATCTTAAAAAGCCAGGGGATCTTTGAACCCATCGGCATCTTTGTCTTTGCGCCCGGAGCCTTTTTGGTACTGGCCTTTGTGGTTGCGTTTATCAACCACAGAAATATTAAAAAGGCCGCGAAGACCGGTGAGAAAGCGAAGCTCTGCACACTTGCGGATTGCGCAAACTGCGATCATGTGTGTGCGGATGCGAAGCTTGACGGAAAGGAGGCTTAGGATATGAATGTGATCGTTATCGCCATTTCGGCAGCCCTGGTCAACAATGTAATCCTGAGCCAGTTCCTCGGGATATGCCCCTTCCTCGGCGTGTCGAAGAAACTTTCGACTGCGGCAGGCATGGGCGGTGCGGTGATCTTTGTCATGACCATCGCATCTGCGGTGACAAGCTGCATTTACTACTATGTGCTTGTGCCGCTTGATTTGGAATACTTAAATACCATCGTCTTTATCTTGGTCATCGCCGCGCTGGTGCAGTTTGTGGAGATGTTCCTCAAGAAGTCGGTACCTTCTCTGTATCAGGCGCTGGGCGTGTACCTGCCGCTCATCACAACCAACTGTGCGGTGCTCGGTATTGCGATCAAGAATGTACAGGAGGAGATGAACATTCTCGAATCCATCGTGAACGGTATGTTCTCGGCGGTGGGATTTGCGCTTGCCATCATTATCATGGCGGGCATTCGTGAGAAGATAGAGAAAAACGACATTCCGGAAAGCTTTAAGGGTGCTCCGATCGTGCTGATCGTGGCAGGCCTTATGTCCATCGCTTTCATGGGACTGCAGGGACTGATCAAATAGGAGGGCGCGTATGAATTTAACTGCAATCATCATCGCCGCTTGTATCGTCGGTGCGGTCGGATTACTTGCGGGCGTGCTGCTCGGAGTGGCCGGAGAGAAGTTCAAAGTAACAGTGGATGAAAAGGAGATACAGGTAAGAGCCTGCCTTCCGGGCAACAACTGCGGAGCCTGCGGCTTCCCCGGATGTGACGGACTGGCTGCGGCCATTGCCAAAGGTACGGCACCGGCAGGCGGATGCCCCGTGGGCGGTGCGCCCGTTGCGGCGCGTATTGCCGAGATCGTAGGCGGAGATACCGAGGCTTCTGTTCGCAAAGTTGCACATGTGCGCTGCGCGGGAGACTGCAACAAGGCGAAGGATGTCTACGAGTACGTCGGACCGAAGGATTGCCGGATTGCTGCCAATACACCCGGAGGCGGACCGAAGGGATGTGCGAAGGGTTGTCTCGGATTCGGAAGCTGTGTGGCAGCCTGTGAGTTCGGTGCCATCAGCATCGTGGACGGGATTGCGCATATTGATCCCGCTCTGTGCAGATCCTGTACCAAATGTACGGCTGTGTGCCCGAGAGGCATCATCGAGATGGTACCGGAGAATGCGGGCGCGATCGTCAACTGCAACTCCAACCTCTTCGGAAAGGATATCAAGGAAGTCTGCGCAGCAGGCTGCATCGGATGCGGACTCTGTGCGAGAAACTGTCCGACGGGTGCCATCACCGTGGAGGATCACCTCGCGAAAGTCAACTACGAACTGTGTACGGGCTGCGGTACCTGTAAGGAAAAATGCCCGGTAAAGATTATAGAATAAGAGAGGAACATCAAGATGAAGTGTCCATTTTGCGGAGACGATAATACAAGAGTTATTGACTCAAGACCGGCTGACGAGAACGAAGCCATCAGAAGAAGAAGGCAGTGTGATGAATGCGGCAAGCGTTTCACCACGTATGAGAAGGCGGAGACGATCCCTTTGATCGTGATCAAGAAGGACAAGAATCGCGAGACCTACGACCGATCCAAAATCGAATCCGGTGTGGTTCGTTCCTGTCATAAGCGTCCCGTGTCTGCGAGGGACCTGTCCGATTGTATCGATGAGATCGAGAATAAGATCTTCAACCTCGAGGTGAAGGAGATCGAGAGCAAGCAGATCGGTGAGATCGTTATGGATGAACTTGCCAAGCTCGATCAGGTTGCCTATGTACGTTTCGCATCCGTATACAGAGAGTTTAAGGATGTGAACACCTTTATGGAAGAACTGAAGAAACTGTTGGATAAGTAAGTACACCGGAGGAGACGGATGGCGGAAGGATTCATAAGGATTACGGAAGGCGGCGAGGGCGAGATCGTGGAGAAGAAGTCACGGTTTATCGCTTCCGTGGTGCCGGTTGCAACCGAGGAGGAAGCCTACGCCTTTATCGAAAGTGTAAAGAAGAAACACTACAATGCAAGACACAACTGTTTTGCTTTTACCGTAGGAGAGGAGAACCCCGTACTGCGGTTTTCCGATGACGGAGAGCCGCAGGGCACGGCGGGTAAGCCGATCCTCGAAGTGATCACCGGCGCAAATCTACGAAACGCGTTGATCGTCGTGACCAGATATTTCGGCGGCACGCTGCTCGGTACCGGCGGGCTTGTGAGAGCCTATACCGACGCCGCGAAGGAGGGACTTGCTGCGGCGAAAACGCACGAGGTTACGGAGGTCTATCCCTGCAGGGTGACCGTGGCATACACGGACGTTGGAAAGCTACAGCACACCTTGGGCGGGGAGGAGATTTCCATCGACGATTCCCTCTATGCGGAGGATGTGACGCTGTCCTTTCTGATCCCTGCGGAGAAAAAAGACCGGCTGGTCGCTCTTCTTACGGAGCAGACAGCCGGACGTTTAAAACTCGAACTGGATGATCCCGTCTATGCCTAATACAGGATCGTTGCCACGAATGTAACGACAATGGAGAACAGTACGATCAAGGGAAGCACTCTTAAGTAAAGGGTGCTTTTTTTCATGACAGCGGAAAGCAGGATGGAGCAGACCGCCGCAAGGACTACCGTAAGAAGCAGTGTGAGGAGTTTCTTTGTTACGCCGTAGGTGATAAAGAAGCAGATTCCGCCGATTGCAAGAAGCGGAAGAAGGCTGCTTGCGGAAAGCAGGAGGCGGATGGAAATACGCTCCTTTGAAGAAAGCGCAATGTAGATGCCGCGTTCGCAGTCTTCCATGTAGATCAGCTGGGATAAAAGTGCCGCAAGGATGGCGAGCACCACCGTAACCTCGAAGACGGGAAGTGAGATCCTGTGCGGTTCGCTTTGATAGTCGAAGCTGCCCGAGGTGACATCTGAGAGACGGAAGACATTTTCGCCCTGGACATAGTCGGAAAAGCTGTTCACGATGACATCCCTGTCGCCTTCGGGGTAAAGACCGGCCAATACATCAGCGCCGGTGATCTCCAAGATGTGGCTGAACATAACCTCGTTGATGGAGGAAAGCAGCGTGGATGCCGGGATGTAGTACTGAAGGATGGGATTGTTGTAATCCCCTGTTGCATAGGATGTGAAAAAACCGTCGGGAATGACATAAGCACACTCTAAGCGTCCGGCCTTCAATTCGTCGATCATGGAATCCTTGTCATCGGCTATGTGAAACTTATATACGGAGTTGTCGTTTAAAAGTGCGTCGGCAAGTCGTACGGCATCTTCGGAGTCATCTTCGAAGTAAAGAGCGATTCTGATATCGGCTTCCTTTGAGGAGGTGGGAAGGCTCTTGTAGATCACGGTCAGCAGGATGATC